>JAUVAG010000209.1 GCA_030591825.1 Dethiosulfatibacter sp. | reverse complement strand
ATATATCCGACAGGGCAGTTGCATATAATATGCCTGGGGTTACTGTAGATGGAAATGATGTATTTGCCGTTTATGAAGCAGTAGGCGAAGCTGTAAAGCGTGCAAGGAAAAACCAGGGACCTACACTTATAGAGTGCAAGACTTACCGACACAGGGGACATTTTGAAGGTGATCCTACAGTATACAGAACAGATGAAGAACTTCAGGAATGGCTTGAAAAGGATCCTCTTATAAAGCTGGAAGCATTTATCCTTGAAAATAATATTATCACTCAGAAAGAAATAGATGAATGCCATAAAAAAGTTGAGGCTGTTATAGATGAAGCTGTTGATTTCGCAAAGAAATCCGAATATCCGAAAGTAGAATCTGCAGTTGAAGATGTTTATTCTGATATAGTCGAGGAGGTTAGAGAAAGATGAAAATGATGACTTATGGTGAAGGAATCCGTGAAGGAATTAGAATTAGAATGAAGGAAGATTCAAATGTACTTATTTTCGGCGAGGATGTAGGACAGTTTGGAGGATGTTTTGGAGTTACAGCAGGACTCATTGAAGAATTTACCGAAAAGCGTGTAAGGGATACTCCTATATCTGAGGGAGTTATAATAGGTGCTGCAGTTGGTGCTGCAGCTACTGGACTGAAGCCTATAGCAGAGCTTATGTTTATAGACTTCATCACAGTTGGAATGGATCAGCTTGTAAATCAGGCTGCGAAAATGAGATACATGTTCGGTGGAAAAATTTCATTGCCAATGGTTGTTCGTCTTCCAGGAGGAGCGGGAGTAAGGGCTGCTGCTCAGCATTCACAGTCTCTTGAAGCTTGGGTTGTACATGTTCCTGGTCTCAAGGTTATATATCCAAGCAATGCTGCTGATGCAGCAGGAATGATGCTTACTGCCATAGATGACGACAATCCTGTAATATTCCTTGAGCATAAGGCCATCTATGCAGTAAGCGGAGAAGTTCCAGACGTTATTGAGCCTATTCCTTTTGGAAAGGCAAAGATAAAGAGGGAAGGTACAGACGTTACCATCATCACCTATGGAAAACAGGTATATGATGCACTGGCGGCGGCTGAAGCACTGAGTGCAGAAGGAATAAATGCAGAGGTAATAGATTTGAGGTCACTCTATCCATTGGACAAGGATGCAATACTTGAGTCTGTGAAAAAAACAAACAAGGTGGTTCTGGTATCCGAGGAAGCCAAGAGGGGAAGTTTCATAGGTGAGGTTGCTGCAACAATCGCAGAAGATTTCTTCTATGAGTTGGATGCTCCAATAGTTCGTGTAGGTGCCTTGAATACACCTATTCCTTTCTCACCAGGACTTGAAGACTACGTAGTTCCAAATGACAAGGATATAATACAGGCTGTCAAGAAACTTTTTTAGATAGACAAAGCGGCTATGCTGCGTCAGCTGTTTAGCGGGTGTTGTCCGAGTGGAAAGGTTACATTAATCCTAAAATACCAACGTTTCAAGGGAATTTGCATGTTTAACTTTCCTAAGCCAGTACAAAGTGACTGGGAAGTAATTATGGACCGGAAGGCCGTTTCAGTCTTCCAGGTCCGGATTGGAGATGGCCATGTCTACTGTAGGAATTATTGCCAACCCTGCTTCAGGCAAGGATATCAGAAGGTTGGTGTCCCATGCCACAGTGATAGACAACAATGAAAAAGTCAATATTATTGAAAGGATAATTCTTGGGTCACAGAAATTTGGAGTGGATAAGATTTATATAATGCCGGATTACTTTGTCATGGGGTACAGGGTCAGGGACAAATTGCTACTTTCAGAGGAACTTCATGTGGACATCGAAATGCTTGACATGAAGATCAAGGCATCTCCAGAGGATACTGAAAGGGCTGCAGAAATACTTGAAGAAATGGGAGTGGGATGTGTAGTTGTAATTGGAGGAGACGGAACAAACAGGCTTGTGGCAAAGCATCTCAAGACAGTTCCTCTCATTGGAGTTTCAACGGGTACAAACAACGCATATCCTCAAATGCTTGAAGGCACCGTTGTAGGAATGGCGGCTGCCGCTATAGCATCGGGAAGGTTCAACCATGAACTATCCTGTTGCAAGGACAAGATTATTGAAATATACAGGAATGATGAATTTAAAGACATTGCACTGATAGATGCAGTGATTTCTGATGAAATATATATAGGTGCAAAGGCTATATGGGACATGGAGCATATAAAGCATATTGTTGTCTCCAAGTGTCATCCAGCTTCAATTGGATTTTCAACAATTATTGGAGTAATACGAAGAATTGATGATTTAGATGATTTTGGAGGCAGTCTGAGGATAAACGGAGGAGCTAAGAAATTTTATGCACCTGTGGCGGCAGGAACCATAGTTGAGGTGTCGTCAGACGAGCTTGAACTTATTGAGGTGGACGAGCCTTTTTTATGGAATGCAGCCTTTAAAGGTATAATTGCAGTGGATGGAGAAAGAGAAGTACGGTTTGACAAGGGAGATAGGATCATATTTAAGATATCCAGGAAGGGTCCTGTACATGTGGATGTGAAGAAAACCTTGGAGGTGGCTCAGTCAGGCGGTTTTTTTCTCATAAAGTAGAAATGGAGGAGCTTATGGCACAATTCATAATAATGCCCAAGTTAGGTCTTACAATGACCGAGGGGAAAGTCTGCAAATGGTACAAAAGTGAAGGAGACCAGATTGAAAAAGGTGATTTGCTTTTTAGTGTTGAAACAGACAAATTAACAAATGATGTGGAAGCAACAAGAGGAGGAGTATTGAGAAAAATCCTTCTTGAAGAAGGAAATATTGGTGTGCTCAAGCCTGTAGCAATTATTGGAGCTGCGGATGAAGATATTGGAGAGTTGCTTTTGCAGGCAGGAGGAAATGAGAAAGAAGTCAAGGCAGATGCAGAAGTCAAGGTTGGAGAAAAGGCCATTGAAGAAAAATCGGCGAAGCCAAAGAGGATTAAAGCATCTCCAAAGGCCAGGAAGCTAGCAAAAGAACTTGATATAGATATGACAAATATTATAGGAACGGGACCTGGAGGTACGGTTTCCAAACAGGATGTAAGAAAACATAGTGAAAGCAGCGATGTAAAGGTGAAATCCTCACCTACAGCGGTTAAGACTGCAGAAAACCTTGGTGTTGATATAAACAATATACCGCAGGAAGACAGGGTCATGAAGGGCGATGTTGTAGAATACTGGAATTTTGAGAAGCTTCAGGAAATGGCATCTCCAGAGGAAAAAAGACAGGAAATGAGTCCCATGAGAAAGGTCATAGCTGAAAGGATGTCTCAAAGCCAGACGGTTTCTGCAACTGTGAATTATAATCTCAATGTGGATGTAAGAGAGCTTGTAAGATTGAAAAACAATCTCAAGCCTGTCTTCAAGGTTACATATACAGATTTGATAGTTAAAATACTGTCCAAGGTTCTTCTTGAGTTTCCACTGGTGAATTCTTCAATTGATGGAGATGAAATAATAACCAGAAATTTTGTAAATATTGGCTTTGCAGTAGCCCTTAAAGAGGGTCTTGTAGTGCCGGTAATCAAATATGCAAATATAAAAGGAATCGAATCCATATCTAAAGAGATCAAGTCATTGGCGGAAAAAGCAAGGACAAACACTTTGAAGCCAGATGAAAGGAACGGTGGTACTTTTACAGTAACAAATCTTGGGATGTTTAAAATGGAATCATTTACACCTATAATCAACCAGCCCGAGGTAGCTATTCTTGGAATTAATACCATAAGAGATGTAGCAACGAATGTAAAGGGTGAGCTGGTATTTGTACCTATGATGGCTATAAGCCTTACTGCTGATCACAGGGTGGTTGATGGTGCAGTGGCAGCAAGATTTTTGAGCCGTTTCAAGGAATATATTGAAAATCCAAGCATGTTGGTGCTCTAGGAGGTTGCTATGAAACTTGTTATATTAGGAGGCGGTCCGGGAGGATATGT
>JAUVAG010000351.1 GCA_030591825.1 Dethiosulfatibacter sp. | reverse complement strand
AGTCACCGAGGAAGGTGAACTGCTCTACAGCTATGCAGTCAACATGCTAAATATGAGAGACAAGGCGACCTATGAAATTGGAAAGCTAAAAGGAAGTATCTGCGGCAATCTGGAAATAAGCTCAAGTACGATTCCTGAGCAATATATACTTCCACGATATTTAAGAGACTTTTCAATTAAATATCCCGATATAACCTTTACTCTCAACCACGGCGATTCTAAAAAAGTCGTCGACGATGTGTTGAAGGGTTATACAAACTACGGAATCACAGGAGCAATCTACGAATCAAAACAGCTTGAATATATTCCCTTCTATGAAGACAGGATAGTCCTTGCTGTTTCCAATACTGGAAAATACCACTGGAATGATTATGAAGAGATAGACATGGACCTTTTAAAAAAGGAAAAGCTAATACTGCGCGAGGAAGGCTCTGGAACAAGAAAAATTCTTGAAAAAAACTTAGAAGATGCAAACATGAATGTATCAAGCCTCAATATGATATCCGCCGTGGAAAGCAATGAAACAATAAAAAAAATGGTTGAGCTTGACATGGGAATAAGCTTCATGTCTGAAATCGCAATCGAAAACGAAATCAGACTCAAACTTATTAAACCTCTCCTTATAAAGGGACTAGACATAAGAAGACAATTCTATTTCGTCTACTGCAGAAATAGATATCTATCTCCCCTTGCCGAAAAATTCAAGGACTTTCTGATATCTTAGAAATAAAAGTCAAATATTCAACAAATCTAAGAAGCACCCTCCATAACCAGTAGGAGGATGCTTCTTTATATAGGGATGGTTATTACAAAAATACAAAAAGTAAATTCATATTTTTATATTTTTGCTTTGTTAATTGTTCAACATTTCTTCCAGTATACCCTTAATTGTTCCAGGGTTTCCCTTGCCTTTTGTGGCCTTCATGCATTGCCCCATTAGGAATCCAAAAGACTGCTTCTTTCCTTCCTTGAAATCCGCTATTGCCTGTGGATTTTCTTCAAGTATATTTTTAACTATATCAGCAAGCTCGTCACTTGAACTTATCTGCTTAAGTCCTTTTTCCTCTATTACTTCACCAACAGACTTACTGCTTACACAGAGCTCTTCGAATACATCCTTGGCTGCAGTTCTACTTACAGTTCCCTTCTTAACCTCAGCTATAAGATCAGAAAGCTGTACCTCTGTAACGGGTATTTTATCTTCAGTCTTGAGAACTCTCAACACCTCAGTGATTATCCAATTTGCAGCTTCCTTTGGCTCCTTTGAAAGTTCAACTGTCTTTTCATAGAAATCTGCAATTTCCTTTTCCTCTATTAGTATTTCAGTATCCTTTTCTGAAATTCCATACTCGGAAATCATTCTTTCTTTCTTTTGTTTTGGAAGCTCAGGAAGAGTATCTCTAATATCTTCCACCTGCTTTTTTGGTATTATTACTGGAGGAAGATCAGGCTCAGGGAAATATCTATAGTCATGGGCTTCTTCTTTTGATCTCATTGTTATTGTTCTTCCCTTGGAAGCATCCCATCTTCTTGTTTCCTGCTTAACCTTATGACTTTCACCGTAGCTGTAAAGTTCTATCTGACGCTTTTCTTCCTTTTTTATTGCCTTGAAAACTTCCTTTATAGAGTTCATATTCTTTATTTCAACCCTTGTGTTTAGAACATCAGACCCTGCTTCTCTTATTGAAATATTGACATCGCATCTCATTGAACCCTGTTCCATACGACAGTCGGATATTCCCGAATAAATAAGAATGGCTCTTAGGTTTTTAAGAACTGATACAGCCTCTTCCGCTGATCTCATGTCAGGTTCGGACACTATTTCAACCAGCGGAACTCCTCCCCTGTTGTAATCAATCAATGTATGTTCTTCGTCCTCAAGGTGGGTAAGTTTTCCTGCATCCTCTTCAAGATGTATCCTTGTAAGTGCTTTCTTTGACTTCTTACCATCCACTTCTATTTCAACATATCCATTTGAACATATTGGCAAATCAAACTGTGATATCTGATAAGCCTTTGGTAGGTCGGGATAGAAATAGTTTTTCCTGTCCATCTTGTTAATAAGGTTGATGTCGCAGCCAAGGGCAGTTCCCGCCTTAATTGCAAGGTTTACAACCTCTTCGTTGAGCACAGGCATTACTCCAGGAAGCCCTATGCATACGGGACATGTGTTTTTGTTCGGTTCGGCTCCAAATTCAGTAGAACAGGAACAGAATATTTTCGATTTAGTAGCAAGTTCAACATGTATTTCAAGTCCTATTACTGTTTCATAAGATGCCATTATTCCACCTCCTTAAGTTCAGGTATTAGATCAAGATCAAGTTCCTTTTCAAGAGAATATGCAAATCTGAACAGCTTCTCCTCTGACATGTGGTCTCCCATGAACTGTACTCCTATTGGAAGTCCGGATTCACTGAATCCCGAAGGAACCGATATTGCAGGTATTCCTGCGATGTTTACATTTACAGTCAATATGTCCGCCAGATACATCTCAAGTGGATCTGAAGTT
>JAUVAG010000006.1 GCA_030591825.1 Dethiosulfatibacter sp. | reverse complement strand
CCGGATAACGCAGCGAAGCTGCTTTCTTGTTGCAGGATTTGTTTTTTATCTTGCAGATTTCCCGCAATAATGAATGCCCTTAAGTATTGCAATGCCAATCGTTTTCCTAAAAGTTTTACTTGATATTTGTATTTTAAAGGAGTATCATAGGGAAATAACGATTAGAAATTCAATGATTGATTTATGCATATGGGCCATAAATGAACATAGTGGTTGGATTGACGAATATTGAGGAAATCGATATCTTGATATTGGTATGAGAGGAGAAGATATGGAACACGGAGGTTTGAATTTTGTAATTGATTTGGCATTAATGCTTATATTTGCCAATCTTGGAGGCATGGCTGCACAAAAGTTTAATCAACCATCAGTACTGGGTCAGATATTGGCGGGAGTAGTAATTGGACCTGTGATGTTTAACGTAGTTGCACCAAATGAAATTATATCAACATTCGCAGAAATAGGAGTTATTTTGCTCATGTTTCTTGCAGGAATGGAAACAGATTTATATGAACTTAAAAAATCGGCTGGCGCCTCGGCAGCAATAGCTGTTGGCGGTGTGGTAATGCCTATGATTTTTGGGATGTTGGCAATTAAAGTGTTGTATCCAGCTGAAACCTTAATGTCTGGAGCATTTGTAGGTGTAATATTGGCGGCCACAAGTATCAGTATAACTGTACAGGTTTTAAGGGAAATTGGAAAGATAAAAGACAAGACTGGAATAGGAATTTTGGGAGCGGCAGTAATCGATGATGTTCTTAGTATTATCGTGTTGACAGTGGTTGTTGGTTTAGCAGATCCTGGAGAAGGTTCAGGAATACTTTTTGTAATATTGAAAATTGCGGCGTTTTTTGTTCTTGCCATGGTGGCTGGAAGGACATTCACTACCTTCATGAACAAGAACTCCTCAAAAATGCTTAGAAACAGAAATGTTGGAGCCTTTGCAATAATTATATGTTTCATGCTGGCCTTTGTTTCAGAAGAGTTTGGAGTTGCTGCTATCATTGGTGCATATTTCACAGGAATAGTATTCTCTCTGACACCATACAATACCATAGTTGAAAAGGACGTTTCAGGCATTGCATATACACTGTTTACACCTGTGTTCTTTCTAAACATAGGACTGATAATAAACCTTGACGGAATCGGTGGAATAATAGTGCCTCTTATCGTATTGATGATTGTTGCCGTAGCCAGCAAGATCATTGGTTGTGGATTGGGAGCAAAGCTTATGAAGTTCTCTGCAAAAGAGTCAATACAGATAGGTATTGGTATGATTCCAAGGGGAGAGGTCGGACTTATCGTAGCAAATGTAGCGAAGAATGGTGGATTTATAAGCGATAGCATGTTTACGACTACAATACTTGTTGTGGTATTGACAACAATAATTACACCTCCAATGCTTAAAAAGGCTTACGAGTCATAAAGTGAATATATAGATAGGGTTTTTATATAAAGGTCTAAAAAGTTAGATGAAGAGCGAAAGCTCTTTATTTTTTTTTGTACATGACGTTCAAGATAATTTCGGTTTCTGGGAATTATCGCTCACTTGAATGTCAGATAATTCGAAGGACTCGATGTCCTGAGAATTTTATTTGTAAAAATGCCTTCTTTTGTTGATAAATCATTGCTACTGGGATATAATAATCCTTGTTGACGAGGTGTTTAATGAATACAAAAATTTACAACATGAACAGTAAACCAATGGACATGGATGATATAATAGAAATTGGAAAGACAATAAGAATGGGAGGAACAGTGGTTTTCCCTACTGAAACAGTTTACGGTCTGGGAGCCAACGCTCTTGACGAGGCTGCAGTAGAAAAGATATTTTCCGCAAAGGGAAGACCTTCCGACAATCCTCTCATTGTACATATAAGTAGCAAGGACCAGCTGGAGAATATTGTGGAAAGCATACCTGAAAAGGCAAGGATGCTTATGGACAACTTCTGGCCTGGAGCACTCACCTTGATTTTCAAAAAAAAGAAAACTGTACCTGAAAGAATAACGGCTGGCCTTTCAACTGTTGCAGTGAGAATGCCGGATTCTGAAATAGCCCTGGCCCTCATAGATGCAGCGGGAGTTCCAGTTGCAGCACCCAGTGCCAATATTTCAGGTAAGCCTAGTCCTACAAGTGTTGATCATGTAATAGAGGACCTTGATGGAAGGGTGGATGCAATAATAGATGGTGGAGACTGCTACTACGGAGTTGAATCCACGGTAATAGATGTTCTAAACGACCCTCCCATGATTCTAAGACCTGGAGGGATAACAATAGAAGACATTTCACGAGTTCTTGATTCAGTTGTATACGATCCTGCCCTTGACTATTATGCTTCGGACATGACGCCTAGGTCGCCGGGGCAGAAGTATACCCACTATTCTCCAAAGG
The DNA here is from genome assembly GCA_030591825.1 of Dethiosulfatibacter sp. Taxonomy (GTDB): domain Bacteria; phylum Bacillota; class Clostridia; order Tissierellales; family Dethiosulfatibacteraceae; genus Dethiosulfatibacter. Next base: position 10,652 of record JAUVAG010000006.1, on the reverse strand, counting down.
GAGAGGTGATTCTCTTTGTTGGTGAAAGTGACTGCATTTATCCTGAAATAATCAGGGAAACTGGGAAAAAGCTTTCAAAATCATTGAGGACTATGATACTTTGTACTGATGAAAACATAGAGCAATACAACGAGGGAATAATTTTCAGCCTTGGTTCGAGAACAAAACCAGAAGAAATTTCCTCCAATCTATTCAGGATGCTTAGAAAAGCCGATGAACTGGATATGGATGTTATACTTGTGGAAGGAATAGAAGAAAACAATATTGGAGCAGCTGTTATGAACAGACTTAGAAAAGCTTCCGGCGGTAGAATTATTAAGTGTGGTGAATAGATGAAAATATTGATAGTTTGTACAGGAAACACATGTAGAAGTCCAATGGCTGAAGGAATATTAAGGGATGCCTTTAACAAACTGGGCTATGATGAAAAGAAAGTTCAGGTAGTTTCTGCTGGAATTACTGCTCAAAACGGTCTGCCTGCCAATGAAAAGGCAGTGAAGGCGCTAAAGGATCAGGGCATTGATATCAGCGAACATGAATCCAGACAGTTGTCCATAGATCTCGTAAGGGAATCAGACCTGATATTGGCAATGACAAGAAACCACAAGCATATTATTGCAACAATGATTCCTGATGTTGCAGCTAAAACCTTTACTTTAAAGGAGTTTGCCATGGGAAATCTTGACACTGAAGATATTCTTCTACAGCTTGGAACCTTGTATTCAATTTCTGATGAAAGGATAGAGGAATTGAACAAGGCAAGGGAAGACAAAATAAAAAGCCTGGAAGAAAGAAAAGAAAAACTTGAAAAAGAAATTGGACAGGTTGAAGATGAACTTGAAATATTAAAGAGAAAAGACAGCCGATTTGAAAAGGTTGATCTATCAAAAATCAAGGCTATTGAAAACAAGCTAAAAGATCTTGATATTGAAGACCCCTATGGCAAGTCTGAATCGGTATATAAAAATACATATGAAGAAATAATAAATATTATGAACAATATAGTAAAAAAAATTATTGAGGAGCAATCAAAATGAAAATAGCATTAGCGAGTGATCACGGTGGATTTGAATTAAAGGAAATAGTTAGAGAATATCTCACTGAAAAAGGATATGAAATAATGGATTTGGGAACATACAATACGGATTCTGTTGATTATCCAGATTATGGATTGAAGGCAGGGCAAGAAGTGGCATCTGGAAATGTAGATAGAGGGATTGTGATTTGTGGTACTGGAATAGGAATATCCATATCTGCAAACAAGGTAAAGGGAATAAGATGTGCCCTGTGCCACGATGTTTATTCGGCTGAAATGACTAGAGCACATAATGATTCAAATGTTCTTGCAATGGGTGGAAGAGTTGTAGGAAGAGACCTGGCCCTTAGAATTGTGAAGGCATGGGTCGAGTCCGACTTTGAAGGCGGAAGACATGCAAGAAGAATTGATAAGATAACGGAGTACGAAAATAAATGCTAAGAAGAGACAAATTGAACTATTATCTCGATATAGCTGATACGGTGCTGAACAGAGGTACCTGTCTCAGAAGAAACTATGGTGCGGTAATTGTTAAACACGATGAAATAATTTCAACAGGATACACAGGTGCTCCCAGGGGACGTAAAAACTGTTCCGACCTTGGATATTGTTTGAGGACGGAGATGAATATTCCATCAGGAACCAACTATGAGCTGTGTAGAAGTGTACATGCTGAGGCTAATGCAATAATATCGGCTTCGAGAAGGGACATGATGGACAGCACGATATTTCTTGTAGGAAGGGAATATTCAACAGGAGAATATGTGGAAAATACGGATTCCTGTATTATGTGCAAAAGAATGATAATAAATGCAGGAATAAAAGATATAGTAATAAGAGACGATAAGGAAAACTATAGACAAATAAGTGTAGAAAAGTGGATTGCAGAGGAAAAGCTTCCAAAAGAACTTTCCAAATCCATCAATGAGGAAGAGGGTATATAAAATGAAATTAATAGTTGTAGCATTTGCTGTAGCATTTATGCTGTCCTTTTTATTCACACCATATGCTAGAAAACTGGCCTTTAAGCTGGATGTACTTGATCACCCAAAGGATCCAAGGAAACTTCACAAGGAGCCTATACCATATCTTGGTGGAGCCGCAATATATGCATCAACAATAATATGCATGCTGCTTTTCACAGAAATAGATAGAATGAGTATTTCAATAATTGCAGGGGGAACAATTATATTCTTTACAGGTCTTGTTGACGATATAAAGGATATATCTGCAAAATGGAAAATGGCGGCACAGATAGTTGCGGCTTTGATAGCATTATACGGAGGAGTAAAGATACAGTGGATAAGCAATCCATTCCCAACCTCCGAATTTGTATACCTTGTAAATCTATCCATTCCTGCAACCTTGTTCTGGATAGTGGGCATAACAAATACAATAAATCTTATTGATGGAATAGATGGACTAGCTTCCGGTGTTGCAGCCATTGCGGCAACAACACTCATGGTGATTTCTGCTATTAATGGATTCTATTTTATAGTTATAGAATGCGCAATAATAGCAGGTGCATCCCTTGGATTTTTGCCCTTTAATTTCAATCCGGCAAAGATATTCATGGGAGACACCGGGGCACTGTTTCTAGGATATATGCTCGCCGTGTTGTCCATAACGGGAGTTATGAAAACAGTTACTGCCGTAACAATAGTTGTAATGGTATTTGTACTGGGCATACCTATTTTTGATACATCTTTTGCAATAGTCAGAAGGATGATAAACAAGAAACCAATAATGGAAGCTGACAAGGGTCATGTTCATCACAGACTTTTGGATATAGGATTTTCCCAGAAAGAAACAGTGTTGATTCTTTATGTTATAAGCATAGCATTTGGTGCAGCTGCCATATTCATAGCCGATTCCGAGCCTGTTGCAGGAACTGTCGTTGTAGCAGTGGCCGCAGGGTTGATAGTGCTTGCTGGAGGTAAGATTGGACTCCTTAAGGGAGACAAGAAGAAAATTTAGCCCTTCAAAGGGTACAAGAATCATGAATTCAGCTCCCTACTCCGTCGGTACGATAATCTCTTATTTAATTAGGTAGATTGTCGTACCTCCAAGTCGAGACCTCGCTGAAGTTCATGATTCTTGTTTGTTATAATCGAAGAGTTTGATACTTTAATAAATTACAGCAGAAATTAAATTTTAGAATGATTGGAGAATTATATGAGTGAAAAACTAAAGGTCCTCACTGTATTTGGGACGAGACCGGAGGCTGTTAAGATGTCTCCTGTTGTGAAGGTTCTCAATGATGAGGTTGAAATAGACCACAGGGTTTGTGTTACGGCGCAGCACAGGGAAATGCTTGATCAGGTTTTAAAGATTTTTGATATAGAGCCGGATTATGATTTGGATATTTTTGAGCACGGGCAGTCTCTTTCGCAGATTACGGAAAGGGCAATGAAGGGTATAGAGAAGGTCATTAAGGAGTTTGGTCCTGACGTACTTTTGGTACAGGGTGATACTACTACTGTTTTTGCTGGAGCTCTTGCAGGTTTTTACAATGGTGTGAAGGTTGGCCATATAGAGGCTGGGCTTAGAAGTGGAAACATCTATTCCCCATATCCTGAGGAGGCTAACAGAAAGATGACTGGAGTGGTCACCGAGTACCATTTTGCTCCAACTGAAAATTCGAGGAACAATCTTTTAAAGGAAGACTATCCCGAGGACAAGATATTCATTACAGGAAATACAGTAATAGATGCATTGCTCCAGGTTGTTGACGACGAATATGTATTTGAGGACGATCTCCTCAATGAAATCGATTATGAAAACAAAAAGGTGGTACTTCTTACTTCTCATAGAAGGGAAAATCTGGGTCAGCCAATGAGAAATATTTTTACTGCAGTAAAAAGGGTAGTAGAGGAAAATGGTGATGTTGAAGTCATTTATCCAGTGCACCTTAATCCCAAGGTAAGGGAAATCGCCAGGGAAGTTTTTGGTGAAAATGACAAGGTTCATCTGATTGAGCCTGTTGATTATCTTCCTTTTGCAAATCTAATAGGGAAATGTCATATAGTGGTTACTGATTCCGGTGGAATACAGGAAGAAGCCCCGTCTCTTGGAAAGCCGGTTCTCGTCGTAAGAAGAGAAACAGAAAGACCTGAGGGAATAACGGCAGGAACTGCAAAACTTGCAGGAGTTGAAGAAGAGACAGTTTATGAAATGTTGACGGACCTTGTCAGGAACGAAGAAAGCTACAAAAAAATGGCAAATGCGGTAAATCCCTACGGTGACGGAAAGTCAGCTGAGAGAATACGAGATATACTTTTAAATAAATAATATCAATTAGTGAACTCTGAAAAGGGTTCGTTTTTTGTTAAATAAACTACTATATACGTTATCAACCATTGTATGCTATATTTTTAACAAGTTTAGAAAGTTTTTTGAAAGTGGCTATAAAGTTGTCACATATGAGCAATGGTAGGCTAATGAATGTGGTATGAATAGCTAGAGGTTTTGGCTTATCAAATATTAAGTGTAAATGAATGACATGGGCTAACATCTGCCCAGGAGGGTTAAAAAAAATCTTAGTAATTTTTGTTATTAATTTAACAAAATATTCCCGATTTCCATTGACATGGACTGTTAATTATGTTAATATTCATTATGTTGATTGTATAGTATAGCTTGTGTGGAACACTAACGTGAGAAATCGCTGTGTTGGACAGAGTTGTGTTTTTGTATAGTATGGAGTAATTAAGCGAATACGCGTAAGATGCGTTTGTTTTGTTGCTCTTTTTTTGTAGGAAAAATGAATTGTATACAGTATTATACGTGCTTTTTAAAATCAATTTGAAGATTATGTATTTGGGAAAACGATGGTCAAATTTAGTTGTGTTTGAAGCAATGAATGTATTGATTTTCCAACAAAAAAGATATATACTTTTTTATGTGGCGTTTGTTCTAGCTTTGGAAAGTTAAAATATGCATAACCCCGTGAAGTGTTGGTGTTATGCTTTAAGGAAACGTTCCTTCGCGTCTTAATAACTGTTTATGCAGTTAACACAGCGGAGCTGTTTCTTGGCCGCGTGAAAATTGAATATTGATGATTAATAAAAATATACACAGATTATTTAGTTTTAGCCTAGGAAAGTCAAATGTACATATCACTGTGAATTATTGTGATATGTGGATTAGGATACTTTCCTTCGCGGTTTGAATATCGACTTTGTCGATAACGCAGCGAAAGCTGCTTTCTTGAGGTGGCGGCATGGATAATAATAAAATGAAAATTTTCCAAAACCTGGCGCTTATAACCCAAATAGGCATCATGATGATAGTCCCCATCTTTGGAGGACTTCTCGTAGGTCGTTTTTTAGACGATAAACTTGGTACAGGGAATAAATTTCTTCTCATATGTATCATTCTGGGAACTGGAGCAGCCTTTATGAATTTGTACAAAATTGCAATGAAGGACAACAAGAAGAAGTGATTGAAGTATGTTAGTTATTAAAGTTATTGGAGTGAATTATGAACGGAACAGCAGAACTGCAAGTGAAGATAATAAAGATCAACTTGATTGTATTATGCGTTTTAATAGTATTTTCATTCCTTTTTTTGAATGAACCTTTAAAATGGACCTACGGCTATATTTTCGGAGGTCTCATAGGCATACTGAATTTCATGCAACTGGCAAGGACAGTTGAAAAAGCTGTCAAGATGAACCCTGGAGGTGCCCAGGCCTATGCATCCATAAGTTATTTTATAAGGTTTGGCATAATGGCCGTGGTGCTAATAATCTCTATTAAAGCGGACTATATCAACGCACTGGCAACAGTCATAGGACTATTGTCTATTAAGTTTATAATACTTGTTACTAACGTATTTAATGACAGGGAATATTATAAAAGAATTTTTAGAAGAAAGGAGGAAAAGTGATGGATACTGGATTTGGCCCTTATATTGTCTGGGATTCGGGAGTGAAAATTAAATTTCTTGAAGTTTTAGGCACTTTTAAAATTACAGAAACTGTTACGGTAACATGGCTGATAATGGCTGTAGTTGTTTTACTGTCCATCAAGGCAACCAGAAACCTGAAAAAGGTGCCTGGAAGAGGACAAATTGTTCTTGAAATGCTTATTGATGCCATAAACAATTTGACAGCGCAAACAATGGGAGAAGACAAGAAAAGTTTTTCACCATATATGGGAACTATTTTGATATTTTTAGCTATAGCGAATTTAGCAGGCTTGATTGGTTTTAGACCTCCTACAGCGGATGTCAATACAACCATGGGACTTGCAATGATTACCTTCACCATGATTCATATCTGTGGTGCAAGAAGGAAGGGTATAGGAAAATACTTGAAAGGATTCGCAGAACCATTGGCGCCCATGCTGCCCCTTAACATCATAGGAGAACTGGCAACGCCGATTTCACTTGGTTTTCGTTTATTCGGAAACATAGTGGGTGGACTTATTATCATGAATTTGATATACGGTGCATTGGAAGCATTAAGTGTCAAAGTTTTAGGACCCGCAGCACCACCGATTTTTCAAACAGGTATTCCTGCAGTGCTTCATATTTATTTTGATTTGTTCGCAGGCGTGCTACAATCATTCATATTTACTATGTTGACCATGGTAAATGTATCAATGGCAATGGATTAAACAAAGGAAGGAGGGGCGATATTGGAAAACGTCAATTTTATTCAAATGTTTTTAAACTGGCTTGCAACCTTTGAACCGAAAGTTCTAATCCTTTCAGCATCATGCATAGGAGCGGGACTGGCAATGATTGCAGGCATTGGACCTGGTATTGGACAGGGCTATGCAGCAGGCAAAGGTGCCGAAGCTGTTGGTGTCAATCCAAAAGCTAGCAAACAGGTTACGATGGTTATGCTTTTAGGTGCGGCCGTGGCGGAAACCTCCGGTATACTTGCTCTAGTAGTTGCATTGATCCTCTTGTATGGTAATCCCCTTGTAACGGCATCAGGCGCAGGAATAATACTTGCAGCTGCAGCCATAGGAGCAGGATTCTCCATGATAGCAGGAATAGGCCCGGGAATTGGACAGGGCTATGCAGCAGGGAAAAGTGTAGAAGCTGTTGGAAGAAGACCTAAATTTCAATCAGCAGTAGTAAGAACAATGTTTTTAGGTCAGGCGGTGGCTCAAACAACTGGTATATATGCACTTATAGTTGCGCTTGTACTCATGTTTGCGAATCCACTAACAAAATTACTTTAATATAAAATCTATTAAATTTGAATTTTAGGAGGAAAAAATAATGGAACCAATCACAGGAAGAGCTTTAATACTAGCATGTTCAGCAATAGGAGCTGGCTTGGCAATGATCGCAGGTATAGGACCTGGAATCGGACAGGGATACGCAGCAGGTAAAGGTGCAGAGGGAGTTGGAAGACAACCTGAAGCACAGGGTGATATAGTAAGAACAATGCTTCTTGGAGCAGCTGTTGCCGAGACAACTGGTATCTACGGTCTAATTGTAGCCTTGATATTATTATTTGCAAACCCACTTATTGGATTGCTTTAATATAGGAAAACGCGATAATTTCCTATAAGAATAATGAAAGGAGGCAGCTGAATGCTTAAAGCAGGACTAGTAGAATTAAACTGGACATTTGTTTTTCAGATTCTTAATACATTCATTTTGTATTTACTTTTGAAAAAATTCTTGTTTGCTCCAGTTACTGAAGTTATAGAAGCAAGAGAAAAAAGTATTTTCGATTCATTAAACGACGCTGAAAGAATTAGCAATGAAGCTGAGACATTCAAGGTAGAGTATATTGAAAAGCTTCAATCTGTTGAAGATGAAGGAAGAGAAATTGTTTCAATTGCTACAAAAAATGCTGATGTAAAGTCAAGCAGAATCCTTAAGGAAGCAAGAGAAGCAGCTGAAAAACAAAAAGAAAAAGCTGAAGTGGATATAGCTCTGGAAAGGAAGAAAGTCATCAATGAAGTTAAGGATGAAATATCTTCACTGGCTATATTGGCAGCAACAAAAGTGCTTGAAAGTGAAGTTGACGAAGAGAAGAACAAAATACTTGTCAACAAATTCATAGAACAGGTAGGGGATAATTAATGGCAGAACGAGTAGCTAAAACATATTCTCGAGCTTTGTTCGAGGTGGGACTTGAAAACAATAATCTTGATGTGTTTATGGAAGAACTTAAAGTTGTCAGAGACATGTTTAGGGAATATCCGGATTTTTACGAGATACTTATATCTCCTAAAATCAACACTGAAGAAAAGAAGAAAATTGTTGATGAAGTTTTTAAAGGCAAGGCCACCAACGAAATAAACAACTTCATGAAGATACTTCTTGACAAGAGAAGGGTCAAGGATTTGTATTCAATAGTTGAACAATTTGAAAATTTGATTTATGAACATAAGGGTATTGTGAAAGCCACTGCCATTACAACTGTTCTACTTGGAAAAGATGAAAAGGATTCTTTAACTAAGAAACTTGAATCAATTACAGGAAAAGAAGTCGAATTGATAAATGAAATAGACAAAAGTGTTCTAGGTGGAGTATTGATCAAACTTGGAGACCAAGTTATTGACGGTACACTTAAAGGAAAACTGAATAATTTACAAATAAGTTTGAAAGAAATAATAGTATAGGACAGGGGTGATATAAGCAATGAGTCTAAGACCAGAAGAAATTAGTTCAATAATCAAAGAACAGATAAAAAGATATGACGCCAAGCTGGATACTGTAGATGTAGGTACTGTTATTGAAGTTGGTGACGGTATTGCAAGAATCCACGGTCTTGAAAATTGTATGTACGGTGAGCTCCTTGATTTCGATAACGGTATATTCGGTATGGCACTTAACCTTGAGGAAGATAACGTTGGTTGTGTTATGATGGGTAGTGATAAAGGAATCAAAGAAGGTGACACGGTAAAGAGAACCAAGAGGATAGTTGAAGTTCCTGTTGGTGATGCAATGATCGGTAGGGTAGTTAACTCTTTAGGACAAGCAATCGATGGAAAAGGACCAATAAAAACGGACAAGTATAGACCAGTTGAATCAAAAGCTTCAGGTGTTATAGCCAGAAAGTCTGTATCGGTACCACTTCAGACTGGTATCAAGGCAATCGACTCCATGATACCAATCGGTAGAGGACAGAGAGAACTTATAATAGGCGACAGACAAACAGGTAAGACTGCCATAGTGGTAGATACTATTCTTAACCAGAAGGGTCAGGATGTTATATGTATTTACGTAGCCATAGGACAGAAAAGATCAACAGTTGCCAAAATAGTTGAAACTTTTGAAAATAACGGAGCTATGGATTATACAATAGTTGTTTCGGCAACAGCAAGTGAACAGGCACCGCTTCAATACCTTGCTCCATATTCAGGTGTTGCAATTGGTGAAGAATTTATGTACAACGGCAAGGATGTTCTTATAGTATATGATGACCTTTCAAAGCATGCCGTTGCATACCGTGCAATGTCACTGTTGTTGAGAAGACCACCGGGACGTGAGGCATATCCTGGAGACGTATTCTATCTGCATTCAAGACTTCTTGAGCGTGCTGCTAGACTAGACGATAAATTCGGAGGCGGTTCAATAACTGCACTTCCAATAATAGAAACACAGGCAGGAGATATTTCTGCATATATTCCTACAAATGTTATTTCAATAACAGACGGTCAGATATTCCTTGAGACGGAGATGTTCAATTCTGGACATAGACCTGCAATCAATGCGGGTCTTTCCGTATCAAGGGTTGGTGGTTCTGCACAAATTAAGGCAATGAAATCTGTTGCAGGTATGCTTAAGCTTGAGCTTGCCCAGTACAGGGAGCTTGCTGCATTTGCACAGTTTGGATCGGAACTTGATCCTGAAACTAAGGCTACTCTTGACCACGGTGAAAGATTGATGCAAATAATCAAGCAGCCTCAGTATGTGCCTATTAAGGTTGAAAATCAGGTAATGTTGATATATATTGCAAACAAGAGATTGTTGAATGATATACCTGTCAACAGAGTAGGAGTATTTGAAAATGAATTTTTCGATTTTATGGATACTAATTATCCTGAAATAGGTAAAGTCATTAAAGAATCTTCCAAAATGGATGATGAAACCAAAGGCAAGATAGATGCAGCTGTTGCAGAATTCAAAAAAGGTTTTCTAGCCTAAATACTGGCTATGATGGTCAGGAGGTGAAGAGTTGGGTCAGAATATGAATGATATCAAGCGAAGGATCAAAAGTGTTACCAGCACAAAGCAGATTACAAAAGCTATGGAACTGGTTGCCACTGCAAAGCTCAAAAGGGCGAGAACCAAGCTTGATGCATCAAAACCGTATTTTAATAAAATATTAAATTCAATAACAGAAATAATGACACACTCCAAGGGAATCAGACATCCTTTTGTTGACAATAGAGAAGTTAACAGTACTCTTTATATTGTAATAACAGGTGATAGAGGATTGGCCGGTGGCTATAATTCCAATATCTGCAAGCTGGTTGAACAAAGTGTGAATGATAAAAGTAGTGCAAAGATTATAACCATAGGATCCAAGGGAAGAGATTACTTCAATGCCAGAGGCTATGAAGTTGTTGATTCATATATTGGAGTTTCAGAGACACCTTCTCTTGAGGTTGCTCAGGATATAAGTAATATGGTAGTG
>JAUVAG010000011.1 GCA_030591825.1 Dethiosulfatibacter sp. | reverse complement strand
ACTACAGGATCCACTACAAAAGATGGTATGTTTACCTCCCTTGCTATTTCATAGGCAAGTATTCCTCCCAGATTAGAAGCGTGTTCTCCTCTAGCACCAGACTTAAGGTCTTCAAGCATTTTATCTGAAACTTCGTAGGTTCCTCCAGCCATAGGCTTTAAAAGGCCACCTCTTCCTACAACCGATGCCAATTCTTCTACCTTTATTTTGTTCTCTTTTAACGCTTCCATGATAATATTTTTCCTGAATTCGAATTCTTCAATTATTTTTTCATATGGTGACAGTTCTTCAACTGTATGTCTCAATGTTTTTTCAAAGATCATTTCAAGATTATCAAATACTGCAATCTTTGTCGAAGTCGATCCTGGATTGATTACCAATTGTTTCATAACTAATACCTCCTAAGTTTAATGTAAAAAATATATATTTGAGTCAATTCATGATATATAATATCTAGATGCTTCAACTGGATACTGTATGTTATGGGTTGCTACGAATCTTACTTTTTCATTAAACATCCTTTTAATATTAAATGAATACTTAAACTTCCTTTTATGAATGTATTGATGCCAAAGCTATTGAATTAAGCTTGGCTATGTCTGTATCTGCTCTTGAAGTCAGCACTATGGGTGCTGCTGCTCCAAGTATTACTCCTGCCGATTCGGAATTGGAAAGGAATGACAGTGCCTTGTACAGCACATTGCCTGCTTCTATGGTAGGCATGAGGAGAATATCCGCATCTCCCGCCACTTCGTGGCTTATTCCCTTTTGTACTGCGGCTTCCTTTGATATTGCATTGTCAAGAGCAAAAGGTCCGCCAACTATGCATCCTTTTATTATTCCTTCTTCGTTATGCTTCACCATTTCACCTGCATCTACAGTATGAATCATTGCCGGGTTCACTTTTTCCTTGGCACATATTACTGCACATTTCGGAACCTCGATTCCAAGTGAATGTGCAAAGTTTACAGCATTTTCAAGTATTTCCTCTTTTTTCGCCAGATCAGGAGCTATATTCATGGCTGCATCCGTCACAATGAGCATCTTGTGGTATTTTTCCACAAAGAACACTGCGCAATGACTTAAAGTCTTTCCAGTCCTCAAGCCTATTTCCTTGTCAAGAACTGCCTTCAATATTGTTGCAGTATCAACAAGACCCTTCATTACAAAATCAGCTTTTTTTGAACTTACTAACTCTACGGCCTTGTATGATGCTTCCTTTACATCTTTAAGATTAATTATTTCGGTATCCTTCAAATCATAGTCTATACCTTTGGAAATATTTCTTATCTTTTCCTCATCTCCTACGAGAATTGCTTTTACTATTCCACCATCAACCGCCGCCGCCTTCACAGCCTTCAACACACCTTCATCATGAGCAGCTGCAACCGACAATGTCTTTGGTCCCTTAATTTTTGCATATTTCAAAACTTCGTTGAAATCTTTCATCTTACACCTCTCATTATTTCTCACTATATATACTAAGCAAGATACGTGCCAAAAATCAAAATGAAGCATAATGTTTTCAAATCATTGAAAACACTACGCTTCATCTTTATTAAACTATTCCTCATTATATTGCATGCTTGTTTTTGCATGCAATATTTTGCATACAATCACAAAACCATGCAACTTCTTGCATTATTTGATATTGTGTTTTTCCATCTTGTAATAAAGGCTTCTAATGGATATTCCAAGTTTTTTTGCAGTCATGGTTTTGTTGTAGTCGTAAATCTCATATACTCTTTTTAAATAATCCTCTTCGAATCCGGCGGCAGCTTCAGTCAAAGTGGTGATTTCACTGTCCTCAATTTCATTGATATAATCTCCATTATTCCTTATTCCAAGATTTGTAAGAAATGGAAGATGATCCTTCATAATTATCTGCTCATTTGCATTCATTGATATAATGGATCTGCCGATGATGTTTTCAAGCTCCCTGACGTTTCCAGGCCAGTCATGCCTCTTTAGTTCCGACAAAGCCTTAAGGGATATTCCCTTTATATTCCTTCCGTATTCCACATTAAGCTTTTCAATGAATCTTTTAGAAAGAAGCTCTATGTCATCAAGCCTGTCTCTCAATGGAGGAATATCTATTGGAAAAACATTCAGTCTGTAGTATAAATCGTCCCTGAACTCTCCCCTGTCTATCTTATCTCTCAGGTTAACATTGGTTGCTGAAATCACCCTTACATTTACATGGATGGGCTTTACTCCTCCAACCCTTGCTATTTCCTTTTCCTGCAATACCCTTAACAGTTTAACCTGAGCGTTCAGATTAATCTCCGATATTTCATCAAGAAATATTGTTCCGTTGTTGGCTTCTTCAAAGTAACCCTTCTTGCCGCCTTTTTTTGCTCCTGTAAAAGCTCCTTCCTCATAGCCGAAAAGTTCGCTTTCAAGAAGTGTCTCAGGTATTGCTGCACAGTTTACTCTTACGAACTGGTTCTCCCGCCTATTGCTTTCGTTGTGGATTGCATGGGCGAACATTTCCTTTCCCGTACCGCTTTCTCCCCTGAGTATTACAGTAGCAGGAACGCGGGAAGCTTTAATCATCTTTTCCTTTGCTTCATTAATCGCCTGGCTTTCACCGATGATATCATCAAAGGCATATTTCGCAGACAGTTCCCTTATCCTTTTTTTTGCTTCGTTGAGCTTGGTTGTCAGCTGCTTAATTTCACTTATGTCGTGTAGTATTACTACGCTGCCCTTCAGCTTGTCTCCAACCATTATAGGCGCACCTCTTGCTATTACAACCTTACCACTTGGCTTTGTAGTTATCTTGGTGTTTTCAACAGATTTTTTTGTCCTAAGCACCTTCATGTGAATACTTTCACCTTCGGCCATATCGTAATTTGCATCTTTTCCATATATTTCATCTGCTGTTATGCCTGTTATCTTTGTATAAGCAGGATTTATCATTATATGGTCGCCATTTTCGTCAACCACGCTTATAGCATCCTGAACAGCCTGAAACAACGCCTGCAGAAGACTCTTGAATTCATTCATGGTAGTGAGTTGCTTATCAAGATTGAGCCTGTCTGTTATATTCCTGAATATAGCTATGGCACCGATTATTTCCCCGTCTTTGTTTTTAACGGGCATGCGGCTGCTTATTATATCATAGTCCCTAAGCTGCTGCTGCCAGTCCAGTTCGTGTTCTCCCGTCTCAAGTATATAAGGAAGTCTTGTATTGACCACAATATCATCCACATGCTTGTTTAGAGCCTTTTCCCTCGGGATTCCAACCAGCTTTTCAGCTTCCTTGTTGTAAAGCGTAATATTGCAGTTTTTATCTATGGCTATTACGCCGTCATGAGTAGAGGTAAGAAAAACTTCAAGTTCTTTTCTCATTGTTTCCTCCTGTCTTTTCACTGATTTAATTGTCTTAAGGCCGTCTTCTTATTAGTTGGTTACTTCTGTATTGCCAATCTCGTTGTCACCCTCTTCAACAAGGTTTATTTCAACGGATTCCAAATCAATCAATATTTCCTTTATTTCCTTTTCAGTTTCATATTTTAATAGAATCTGACCTGAGTTTCCTTCGAAGCCTTCAAGGTCTGCAATAATTTTTATATCTTCACTATCTGTTTCATTCATATAACTTGTTAGCCCTGTGAGAGTTACCATTAGAAATTCCTTATCCTCGGTGATTTCCACCTTGTATCCCTCAGGAATGTTCATAAATTCTATTTCATCAAGATTGTATATGAAATCCTTTGAAATGATTTTTTCTATTTCCACAGTTACCACTGGAGAGATATCTTCAGTAACAATATAGTTTCCTCCAATAATATCCAATGAATTGTAGACAGTACTGTCTGCATTGTTAACATCCACAGGTTCAACCAGTACATGATCCATTGCGTTAATAACTTCAGAATCACCTGCAATAAGTACAGTTTCAGGCTCAACCTTTATTGATTTTATATCGTAGCCTTCCATGACCATGCCTGTTACTGGAACTTCAATTTTTAGTCTCTTCATGGGATATATGGGAACCATTATTTCAGCGATGTCAGGAGTTATTTCAAGTTTTAGCTCAAGACCCTGGTCGCTGTAAACATCGATAGGAATCTTCTTTTCAAGAGTTCCTGATGCTCCGTTTATGTTGAACAATGCTACAACCTTTTCCGCAGAGTTAAGAACACTTCTTGGTCCTCTTACAATTACAGAATTCACACTAGATACGGGATCATCAACATAATATCCCGAAAATGGAATTCCATCTATTTCCACAGTCAAGTCTATTGACTTATTTACAATGGCCTCCAGTTCGCAGAGAACCTGCTTTGGAGAGTAGTCAACTAGTTTGTATCCGTCAGGAAGTATTATTTCAACGGGAATCTTATTAAGACCCTCGTTGTATCCCGTTACATCTACATATACATTTATATCGTTGATTTCAATATTTATTATATCGTTTCTAAAACCTTCAATAATCATATTTATGCCATCAGTATCTACATCTGCAACTACAAGACCTGCAATTTCCAATTTTTCGGTATTTTGAAGTATCACGGGAACCGAGTCTATTTCCTTTTCAGTAACCGGATTCATCTGGTCCACAACATAAAGCCAGGTTACAAGTGCCGCAATGACACAAAAGATTTGTATTAGCAGTCTATCCTTGTTTTTTACCATCTCTATGCCACCATCTTTCAAATATTGTTTGCTTCTCATCCTTCTTGTAAATGCTTGTTAGAAGCTCTGTAAGCTCTTCACTCTGAATATTCCTGTAAAGCCTTCCTTCGTGGGCATACGAAATATAGCCCGTCTCCTCTGACACAATAAGAGCTATAGAATCGGACCTTTCAGTAACTCCTATTGCAGCCCTGTGCCTAGTTCCTATGTCCTTGCTCAGATGCTGGCTTTCAGTAAGAGGCAGAAAACAACCTGCTGCCTTGATACTATAATTCTTGATAATTACAGCTCCATCATGCAATGGAGTATTTGGTATGAAAATATTGATTAATAGTCCATTTGAAATATGCGCATCCATTGCAACTCCAGACTCCATTATGTCGCTGAGGCCTGTCTTAAGCTCGAATATAATAAGAGCACCTATTCTTTGGTTAGCCAAGGCATGGACAGCCATCATTATTTCCTTGATTGTTCTTTCGTTTCTTTTTTCATCTCCCTCAAACACATTAAATGAAAGAAGGGTGGTCCTTCCAATATATTCAAGGGCCTTTCTCAGCTCAGGCTGAAATACTATTACAAGAGCTATAAATCCAACCTGTAATGTGTTGGTGATTATCCAGCTTATAGTGAAAAGCTTAAGGGCACTTGCAAGAGCTGAAATAATAAATATAAACATAATACCTTTCAATAACTGCTTTGCTCTTGTTTCCCTGATAATCATATAGAGCTTGTAATAGGCAAAGGCAACAATGCTGATGTCTATAACATCCCGTACTCTAAGATTTGTTAGTATTGTTTTAATGTATTCCAATTCACCACTTCCATAATATATTTTTAATTGCTTTGATTTATATTCATTTTGGACATAGTGTCCCTGAATGACCTTTCCATTCTTGACAATGTATAGTCGTCAAGGTTAAGACTGTTGCTCTTAAGATATTCTTCCACAGGTATTACATCGTAGTCGAATAAAGGAGGTGCTTTCACCCGATAAACCCATGTAGGAACAAATTCGATTTCACCTATTGTTGTTACTCCTGTTTCAAAATCCTTTTCTATTTCAATATTTATAATTATTCCATCTTCAGTATAGAAATTATCAAGGTTTAGATACTCAGAATCAAGTGTCTCCTGTCTCTGATTTGAGATAAAATTACCCATGGAATAAACCACAAACTTCTTCTCACCGTCATATTCAAGAGTTTTTGAATCCTGGATTACATGGGGATGACTTCCTAAAATTATGTCAACTCCATTTATGAACATCAAGTCTGCCAATTCCCTCTGTGCAACTGAAGGATCTTTCTGATACTCATTTCCCCAGTGCATTATGGCTGTTATTACATCTGCACCTTCAGCTTTTGCTTCGTCTATGTCTTCAAATATTTTTGCAGCCTTAGTCTTATCGTTAAGAACATGTTTTTCATTGACTATGTTGACCATTGCATCAAGGTCCTCGTCCGTCATAGTAGCCTCCATACCGTTGCAACTATATGTATAGGAAAGAAAAGCTATTTTTATTCCTTTTTCCTCAACGTAAAGAACACGACTTTCAGGCCTTTCCCTGTAAGTTCCAACTGACAGCATTCCTCTAGTTTCTATTTCATCAAGGGTCCTTATTAGACCTTCCTTATATGTATCCAAAGTATGATTGTTTGCAGTGGATAATATATCAAAGCCTGCATATTTTACTGCATCCAATGTTTCATCAGGAATATTGAACCTAGGGTATGCCTTGTAAGACTCCTTGGTACCACCTGTTGTTCCCTCAAAATTTGCAACTGCAATATCTGCTGATTCTATTACCGGCTTCACATATTCAAAGAACCTGTCAAAGTCAAAGGTTTCAGTCTGTTCATCGTATCCACTGTTAATCTGACTCATATGGAAAATTATGTCCCCTACAGCCGCGAGAGTAATCTTTTGGGTCTTAGGAACATCAGCTTCTGCCACTATCATCTCTTCCTTGTTGAGATTATTCAGATTCAATTCATCGCTGCCAATAACTTCTCCAATATTTGTAAACAATATATATACCGCTACAAGAACAATAACCAATATTATTGCCTTCGGGTTTAATCTTCTTCTTTTTCTTCTCATTATTCCCTTCCAATTCCACTTAATTTACAGCTTATTCACTATGCAAAGCGACTATGAAAAAGCTTACTAAAATAGTATATCATTTTGCAATTTTTTGCAAGGTGGCAAATATTAAATTTTCCTTAATATTAACACATATTTGGCACTTGGTTATTACGTTATTAATACATTTGTTTAGTTTACATAATTCGGTTTCCTGCCATATACCTCGTATTTGCACTTTTTACATCCATTTTTTTATGGTTTATGAAGCTTCTAGTGTCTTGAATCTAATGCATTTTAACATCTAACGTTTTTTAGGCGGTCTTATAAGACATTTTTTATCAAATCCAATAAGATCTTCCCTACCTGCCTGCTTCAAAGCTTTCAATACAAGCATGTAATTTTCCTTCTTTCTGTATTGCATCAACGCCCTTTGCATCTTCTTTTCTTCAAAGGAATTTGGTATATAAATTTCTTCCATTGTTCTTGGATCTATGCCCGTATAAAACATACAGGTAGACAATGTTCCCGGTGTAGGATAGTAATCCTGAACTTGCTCAGGCATATGTCCCATGTCCCTGATATATTCCGCAAGTTCCACAGCTTCCTTCATGGTGCTGCCGGGATGACTGGAAATAAAATAAGGAACAACAAACTGATTCATCTCCATTTTTTTATTTATTTTTTCATATTTATCTATGAATTTTTTGTAGATGTTAAAAGATGGTTTCCCCAATGCTCTTAAAACCTTTGGCGATACATGTTCAGGTGCCAGCTTCAACTGGCCACTTACATGATGCTTGCAAAGTTCTTCAATAAACTCGTCATCCTTTTCATATAAAAGATAGTCATACCGTATACCTGACCTTATAAATACTTTTTTCACACCATCTATCTTTCTCAACTTCTTAAGCAGATCCAAATAGTCACTGTGGTCAACATTAAGGTTTTCACACTTTTCAGGAAAAAGACACTGTTTGTCCTTGCATACTCCGTATTTAAGCTGCTTGTCGCATGCTTTAACTCTGAAGTTTGCAGTTGGTCCGCCTACATCATGTATATATCCCTTGAAGTCGCTGTCTTCAACAAAGGTTTTTCCTTCCTTTATTATTGACTCGTGGCTTCTTGCCTGTATTACCCTTCCCTGGTGAAAAGTGAGGGCGCAGAAAGAACATCCTCCAAAACATCCCCTTGAGCTGATTATGCTGAATTTCACTTCTGTCAGGGCTGGTATTCCACCGTCTTTTTCATATATTGGATGATACTCCCTCGTGTATTCCATGTCATATACATCATCAAGTTCCATCTGTGAAAGCGGAGGTGTAGGAGTATTCTGAACAACATAAATGCTACCGTATTTTTCAACAAGGACTTTCGCATTTATGGAGTCTGTATTTTCATACTGGATCTTAAAACTTTCCGCATATCTTTTTTTGTCCTTCGATATCTCTTCAAAATCCGGCAGGTCTATTGAGTCATAAGCTCTTGACTTATCTCTGGTTTTATAGACAGTTCCTGTTATGTAAGTTATTTCATCAACAGGTATTCCTCCATCAAGGGCCTCTGCAATATCCACTATGGTCTTTTCCCCCATACCGTAGACTATAATGTCTGCCGATGAATCTATCAATATTGACCTTCTCACCTTGTTGTCCCAATAGTCATAATGTCCCAGCCTTCTCAAGCTTGACTCCAGTCCACCTATTATTATGGGAACATCCTTGTAGGCTTCCCTTATTTTGTTTCCATATACCGTTACCGCTCTGTCCGGTCTGAATCCACCTTCTCCTCCTGGAGAATATATGTCTTTGCTCCTTCTTTTCTTAAAGGAGGTATAATGGTTCACCATGGAGTCTATATTTCCCGAATTAACGAGAAATCCAAGCCTAGGCATTCCAAATATCTTAAAACTTCCTACATCCTTCCAATCAGGCTGTGCTATTATTCCAATCTTGTATCCGTATTTTTCAAGTATTCTTGTGATTATTGCCGTACTAAAAGATGGATGGTCAACATAGGCATCTCCCGTCACCATGACAAAGTCAACCTGGTCCCATCCTCTTTCTTCCATTTCATTTCTATTTACAGGTAAAAATTCCATAATTATCCTTTCTAAAAAAAATATACCCTGATTATATCAAAATAACGGGTATATTCATACTATTCTATTTGCTCTTTTATTAAAATTCTTTGTTTACTATAGAAATTAGGAAAATCATGTTCTTCATCACCAATGATATGTTTCCATAAAATATTTACAGCTCTTTTTATTTCTTCCTTCTGGTCCTGGAAAACCGTAGCATGTACCATGTCATTCAAGAGCATTTTCCTGGTCTCTTTCGTGTTCTCATGGCCTATGAGGATTATTTTCTTCCCTATTTCCATTGTTTCCAATACCTTGCCTACATGTCCCGTCAAACTGCTCGTCACATAAATACCGTTGATATCAAGTCTTTTCTCTATTATTTCCTCAGTAAGAGTCTTAAGGGATTCGTTGTATATATCCATGCCGGACCTTGTATCTTCCTTAAGACTGTATACGTACAAAATATTTATTCCAGGATATTCTATTTTTATCTTGTCCCTGAAGCCTCTTATCCTGTCCTCCATACTGGCTAGGTCCCTGTGCACTCCAATAACCGCAACATTTCCCCTTCCTTCAAGATAAAGACCCATAAGCTTTCCGGCAGTCATACCTGCCTTGTAGTCATTCAGTCCCACATAGTAAAGCCTCTTGCTGTCGGGTGCATCACTTACGAAAGTGATAATCGGTATGTCTTTTTCATAAAGCTCTTCAATTTTTTTATCCAGCTTGTTTCGGTGATATGCTATTGTTATTATACCTTTGACACCCTTTTGAACCAGATTTTCAAATTCCCTTATCTGTTCCCTATAGTCGTAGGACTTGGTTTTCACAGTTAGTATTTCAACGCCCATGGCATCCATTGTATTTTTCATTTCCACTATTCCTTTATCCACTTCATCCCAGTAATAATGGTCAAGGTCAGGATATACTATTCCTATTTTAATCCTGTTTCCACTTTTAGACAACGCACTTGCAAAAGGGCTTCTTACATAGTCAAGCTTTTTAATTGCAGCAAACACTTTCTCTTCCGATTTTTTCGATACATTTCCCTTGTTGTTGATTACTCTGTCAACTGTTCCCCTTGAAACGCCTGCTTCTCTTGCAACATCGTTTATTGTAGACCTCATATTTCCTCCTAAAAAAGCCCCCCTCTGTAATACAAAAGGAGGCTTTATAATTATCTCATATACACTCTAGAAAATCAAGAATCCTGCAATCATGACCAGACCACCAAATAGAAGTGTGATTACACAGTATCCCATGATATCCCTAGCTCCCAGTCCTGCTATACCAAGTGCCGGTAAAGCCCAGAAAGGCTGAATCATGTTTGTCCAAGCATCTCCCCACGCAATGGCCATTGCAGTTTTCGCTGCCGGCACTCCAAGAGCATTTCCTGCTGGCATCATGATAGGAGCCTGAACAGCCCACTGTCCTCCGCCTGAAGGTACGAAGAAGTTTACTATACCCGCACTAAGAAATGTGAATACAGGGAATGTTGTAACAGTTGAAATGCTTACGAATCCGTTGGATATAACGCCTGCAAGAGATGCTCCAGCAACGTTCTTTCCAACCATCATTCCCATTATTCCTGCATAGAATGGGAATTGAAGGATGATTCCTGCCGATCCCTTTACAGCTTCTATTACAGCATCTATATATCTTCTCAATGTTCCGTGAAGCAATATACCTGTGAACATGAATATGAAGTTAACTATATTTAGACCAAGCTTGAATCCATTTTGTGAGAAATAGTAGATAATATACGCATATCCCATTACAACAAGCAATCCCCATATAATTTTGCTGTTTTCCATTTTGTCTGCCGGAGTGTCCTTTGGATGCTCCATGATTTCGTCAGTTCCAAGCAATGCAGGGTCAACTGTAACTGTTTTTTCAGGTACTGGATGCATGGCTCTTGTAACGAAAGGCATAACAACAAGAATCACTATAGATATGAAAAGATTTAGTGGTGAAAATATTGTGAGGCTTGTAGGTATTGCTTCAGTAAGAGCTCCTGCTGTTGCCGTTTCAAGTCCCGCAACAGTAGCCACCTTCAATGGAACGGAACCTGAAAGCCCTCCGTGCCAAACTATAAATCCTGAATAAGCAGATGCAATCAAAAGTCTGTAATCCACTCCCTTAACCTGTCTTGCCATCTCTTTGGCCAAAAGGGCACCTATAATAAGTCCGAATCCCCAGTTTATCCAACAAGCGAACGTTGCTACGAATGTAGTAATAAGGATTGCAGAACCAGGTGTTTTTGCAAGTCCCGCTATCCCCTTCAATATTTTTTTGAATACTGGAGCCTGTGCCATGGCGCTTCCTGTTACAAGAATCAGAACCATCTGCATTGAGAATGCAAGGAGATTCCAGAATCCTCCCGCCCAGTGTTGAATCATAGCCATTGGACTCTGTCCTGTCAAAATAAAACCTAAAATCAGTACAATGAAAGTTAGTATTACTGCGAACAGAAATGGATCAGGCAGATACTTGTTTACGATTGTTACACAGCCGTTGGTAAATTTTTTAAACATAGTAGTCCTCCTAAAAAGTTTTTTGTGAACGTTCACACTCTTATTATATAACTACGTTTCATTATTTGCAACTTTAATTCCCAACCCATCAATCCTTTCAATCCCTCATGTTTCAACGGTT
>JAUVAG010000293.1 GCA_030591825.1 Dethiosulfatibacter sp. | reverse complement strand
TGAAATCAACGCTCGGTTTGCTGATTGCACTAATTTTCATAGCTTTTTATATAATTGTATTCATGTCGCCCTGGAAGGTTTTCTTTGACTTGGACACCGTTTTTTATGTCATGTTTCTGGTCTGCTTCATTCTCGCAATTGTAATAGTAGTTATGATTATTCAAGAAAGAATAAAGGTATACAGGGAGGAAAAAGATGATATTGATAAATACAGATAATATTCCTGGAAAAGAAATTACAGAGGTCCTTGGACTGGTAAAGGGAAGTACTATACGAGCAAAGCATGTGGGCAAGGATATAGTGTCGGGTCTTAGGATGCTTGTAGGTGGAGAAATGAAGGAATACGCTGAAATGCTTGAAGAGGCAAGGAGCATAGCCTTGGCCAAGATGACAAAGCAGGCAGAGTCCCTTGGTGCAGATGCAGTAATTAATATAAG
Source organism: Dethiosulfatibacter sp. (assembly GCA_030591825.1). GTDB lineage: Bacteria > Bacillota > Clostridia > Tissierellales > Dethiosulfatibacteraceae > Dethiosulfatibacter. The sequence goes on along the minus strand of JAUVAG010000293.1, from coordinate 2,623 downwards.
GTTTTCTACTTCTGCAGTAATGCAGGGCGCAGCTGAAATCCTCGCTTATGGTACTGCCATAAAGCTTGCAAAATAAATACAATTCAATAAATAAAAAGCATCAGTCCAAGGGAATAGTCCTGTGACTGTTGCTTTTTTTGTTTAAATGAAGTGTTACAATAATTTATTTCTTATCTTATCTGTCCGCTTCCAAATATTATATATTTTGTGGAAGTCAGTTCTTCAAGTCCCATTGGACCTCTAGCGTGAAGTTTTTGTGTACTAATTCCTATTTCAGCTCCAAAGCCGAATTCCTCTCCGTCAGTAAATCTTGTGGATGCATTTACATATACTGCGGCAGCATCGACTTCATCCAGAAATTTCTGTGAATTTGAATAGCTGTCCGTTACTATTGCTTCGGAATGGCCTGTTCCATAGATATTTATATGACTAATTGCATCTTCCAGTGAATCTACAATCTTCACACCTATTATCATGTCCAGGTATTCAGTGGACCAGTCTTCATCAGTTGCATCTACAATCTTGTCGGAGAATGGTTTTAATTCATTATTTCCCCTTATTTCAACGCCCTTTGAATTGTATACTTCGAAAATCTTTGGAAGGAATTCGTCTGCGATTTCTTTGTGTACAAGAAGTTTTTCACAGGCATTGCAGACACCAGTTCTATGAGTTTTCGAATTGTCTGCAATTTTCACAGCCATTTCCAGGTCTGCACTCTTGTCTACATAGACGTGGCAGTTTCCTATTCCTGTTTCAATAACAGGTATGGTACTGTTGTTTACAACTGCCTGGATTAGTCCTGCTCCACCTCTTGGTATAAGAAGGTCAAGATATTCGTTAAGTTTCATCATTTCGTTTGCAGTCTCTCTTGAAGTATCTTCCACAATTTGTATCATTTCTCTTGGAAGATCCATTTCCTCAAGGGTATTTTGAACGATGTTAACCAGTGCAATATTTGAATTGATGGCTTCTTTTCCACCTCTAAGTATAACTGCATTGCTTGTCTTGAAGCAAAGTCCGAAAGCGTCAATTGTCACATTTGGTCTGGATTCATAGATGATTCCTATTACTCCGAAGGGAACCCTTTTTTTTCCTATCTTAAGTCCGTTGGGTCGTTCCTTCATATAGAGTACTTCGCCTATGGGATCGTCAAGGTCGGATATTTTTACCAGGCCAGAAGCCATTCCTTCAATCCTATCTTCTGTTAGAAGAAGCCTGTCTATTAGTGATTCTTTTATTTCATCTTTTCTTGCATTCTGTATGTCAATATCATTATTTTCAAGTACGTAGCTGCTGTTTTTTACAAGGTTTTCCGCTACTTTCAAGAGGATCTTGTTCTTTTCTGTAGTTTTAAGTTTTGCTAAAACTGCAGATGCTGATTTGCTGTTTTTACCTTTTGTTGTAAGTTCAGACATTTTATTCATCCTTTCCTTTTGTGCTGAAAAATGTTCCGATTTCCTTTCCAGCTATAATATCGTATATTATGTTTATATCTTCACCGCTTGCGATGATTGTATGAATTCCTTCATTCATGAGATGCTCTGCGGCACGAATTTTGGTGTACATGCCACCAGTTCCAACTGTACTTGAAGAATCCCCTGCAATGCTGTAAAGATCTTCATTGATGGTATTTACAAAGGATATAAGCTTTGCATCAGGATTATTCACGGGTGATGAATCATATAAACCGTCTATATCTGAAAGCATGAGCAGAACATCTGCCTTTACAAGAATGGCAACCATGGAAGAAAGGGTGTCATTGTCTCCAATCTTGCTACCTTCAAGTTCATCTGTAGCAACTGAGTCATTCTCATTTGCTATGGGTATTACTCCCATTTCCAGTAATGTTGAAAGTGTATTTTCAACATTTTTCCTCTTTATTTTATCTGTTATAACATCCTTTGTAAGAAGGAGTTGAGCTATAGTCTGGTTGTATTCGTTAAAGAATTTTTGGTAGAACTGCATCATTAGCGCCTGACCGACTGCAGCTGTAGCCTGCTTTTCCTTCAACGCCACAGGCTTTTGTTTCAAGCCGAGACGGCTCATTCCAGATCCTATGGCCCCAGAAGATACCAGTACTATTTCCTTGCCGCTGTTTTTCAAGTCGGTAAGTACTCTTGCCAGCTGCTCAAGCTTTTTGAAATTTATTGTTCCATTGCTGTATGTAAGTGATGTTGTTCCTATCTTAACTACTATTCTTTTAGCTTTTTTAAGTTCTTTTCTCATGAAATTTCTCTCCAATTCTAGCTTAGGAAAGTTAAATATGCATAATCCCTTGAATCGTTGGTATTATGCTACTAAGGAAACTTTCCTTCGCACCTTAATAAACGCTTTGGTCACTATCTGCTTCATATCTAACGCGACTATGTCGCTGTGACCTATTTAACACAGCACAGCTGCTTTCTTGATATGTGGATAATACTAAATATATTACATTATTTTCACATTATTTTCAATGGATATATTGATATTTACACTAATTTCATAATATTTATTACTAAATTGGAGGAATTTTAATAAAAATGAACTTTTAGAATCAAAGTATGTCTATAGAATAATGTGTTCATTGTATTTGGTTGTTCTTGAGTTTCCGTAAAATGTAATATAAAAAATATAACGGTAG
>JAUVAG010000178.1 GCA_030591825.1 Dethiosulfatibacter sp. | reverse complement strand
CCTGCATATATCACATTGAGCTTATCATAAAATGAACATAACCTTTCAATCCGTTTATTATTGGTGATTATAGTACATGTCATATTATCTACCAAATATTGTATGTCCGTCTACATCAACAGTAAGAGTCTTGAGGGCATTTTCGACAAGCTTCACTCGACCTTCTAACTCCTCGGCAGGAGTTTTAGAAACATCTGCACATGGATGAGGAATGCCTAGACCTGCATATATTCTGTTTGCTCCAATTGATTCTGAAATTGGTACTATGGTACATAGATGAACGACTGGAATTCCAGCTGCATCAATCTGTTTTGCTAACGCTGCACCGCAACGTGTATCGGTACCTCAGGTTGAAGTAAGAATAACAGCATCAACACCTTCATTCAACAGTTTTTCAGCAATTTCGTTTCCATATTTTATAGCTCTTGTAAGATCCATAGAGTTACCCACTGTTACAAAAATATTCTCATAGAATTCGCCTATTACATTTTGTTTCTCAAGTTCTTTCATTGCATCTGCTGGCAGTACTCTGTTGGCGTTTTCATTTCCATAAACAGGATCATAGCCACCATGGATTACAAAAGCATCCATGTCTGCAAAGTCACCTCCGAAACTCTCCTCATTGTAGAAAACCCACTTGGAAGCATTGAGAGATTCAAGGTGGTCAGGATTTCCTGTAGGAACAATCCCTCCTGAAGTGCCTAACGCAATCTTGGCCTTTGAAAGATCCAGTATTGCTTTACTAGGAATAATCTGTTCGAATACAGACATTTTTACTTCAGTTTCAAATGGTTGTCCTAAAACCTTGGCTAAAACCATATCAACTGCACGTTCAGCACCTGTCTTTGTTCTGAATATATTTCTCCTGATTCCCCTTCTGAAATAGCCTTCATCTTCAGGAAGTCCTATTTCTTCTCCTCTGGAAACTTTGTTGACGAATGATGCTATCTTTTTCAATGAATTCTTCATGTCTCGTGCCTGACTTCCAGCCGGAAAGATATATCCATATTTCTTAAACATTTCAAGCCCTGGATTTTCCTCATACAATGCTGAAACAGCAATAATCTGACAATCAAATGCTATCTTACAGACACTACCACATGCAATTCCGTATCTTCCTGCATTAAAACCTGGACCTGCAATTACAAGATCGATATCATATTTTTTTATGGCTGTAATTATCTCTTCCTTTACCACTTCTTCATTTTCCACAAAATAGTTGTCGCCACAGATTGCAGTTACCACTATTTCGCCTTCTTCAAGCATGCCGTTAAGAGCCGCTCCTGGGCCTACAACATCCTCTCTGAATGTTATAGGTGCATAAGCCGTGTCCTCTCCACCCAATTGCCCAAAAAACTGATTTATATAGTGTAATATTCTCATCCTTTTTCTCCTCATCATTATTGAATGGTTATATTGCTTCCGTTGAATTGCAGTTCACACCCATATTATTAGTGGCGCCCATTATAACTGCGATTCCTACCTTGATTGTGCCATTGCCAGGTTCGCAATCCGATGGAGATCCCGACAATAGACTTAGTTGTTCTCTGTGACCAATATTTCTTTCCATTTCAGGAAGTACAATTTGTACGCTATCATTTCCAGCAGTTACTACTGCAGTTGCATATGGTGAAGTGTTTATCATAGGTTCCGCAGTTCCGTCTACGCCAGGATGATCATGAAGAACGATAACCGTCTTGATTCCTCTCTTTTCAGCATGTTCACAAATAAGCATCAGATCAGCTTCCGGGTTTCCGCCACCTTCCTGTGGAATAATTAGAGCATCAGCACCGCATTGAATTGCAAGATTGACTGTAAGGGCGGCATTTCTTTCCTTTTCATCCATCAGAGTGCTGATTGGAGAAGTAATCATTCCGCAGAAATCCAATTCCTTGTCGTGCCTCTTGTATAGTTCCTTAGCCATCGGATTGTTCTGGAAATCATATGTAGTGTTCTTGTCACTTGCAGATACGCAATTACCTGATATCACTGCACCATCCCACAATTCATTGGGGTGCATTAACATCGGCATAATATCTTTCGAACAACATCCGTAGATTTCATTGTCATGAAGAAGCCCTTGAGCCATCACAAGATTCGCATACGCTACCTTAGGCAACTTTTTAGCAGGATCTACAAATTTCTTGACATAAGATTCCATATAATCAGGTTCTACAGCAAGTCCAGCTTTCGCAAGATACAGAGACGCTTTCAATCCCATATGTCTTATAGCTTTTTCATGTTTTGATGGGTCTAAACCCTCTACAGGATCAGCTATTAACACTATATTGATTAGATTTGAATAGTGGCAATACTTTGCTCCAGGACCTGACATGTCGATAATTCCTTCCTGAAATCCCATAATCTTGCCGGTAGTTGTCAGACAACATCCCTTCAGGACCTTAGTATTTCCTTCACCGCACTGATTGAATCCGTCAAGTATTCCCGGAAACATACCTTCTGATTCAACCTTAATCCTTGGCTCGATAACATCCTTAACAGGTATTATCCTTGTAGACTCACCCGGCTTAGCAATTTCAAAATCTATGGACTCAAATAAAGGGTCCCCGATTTCTTTAATCAATTCTTTCCTGTTAATTGTCAAAACACCGTTCTGAATATAGGTCCTGTCTCCAAATTGGACATCCTTGATTTCAACTATTTCCAAAGTTAGATTCATGTTTTGCATAATGTTAATTCCTCCATTTAATTAATATTTTGTAAGTTTATTCTTGTTGTATTGTATTGTATTGTGTTATGTATATCATACATGCAATTTACGTGCCAATTTAAAAAAGGCTGAATCAAGTCATTAAAAATAAAACAACTGTTTATTTTTAACCCAAATGATTTTTTTTTTGCACCTGAACATTATGTCTAGTCTCTGAAATGCTTTTTTCCCCCCAAAAATAGGGAAAAAGGCTAAAATCAGCCTTTTTTTTTAGTGCAAAATTATTGGCAATACATTGTTATTTTTTTGCATCAATCCATATTATACAGATATTTGATATTTTTTCATCTTATACTGAAGAGTCTGCCTGGATATTTCGAAATACTTTGCAGCAAAATTCAAAAGTTCAAAAAGTTCAAAAAAACAAAACCAGCTCTCATAATATTTTCTGAGAACTGGTTTCTATATTTCTGCTTTCATGTTACTCCTTTCGGGTTTTGCCCCTAGGCAGAATTATCGTAACTACCTTTCGGTATATGTTACTCAACATTCACGTATCTGTTTTATCCATTAGGCTTCATATTCATCATACTGGATTTACTTTTGCTTAAGTCCATCGATTATTCTTAAATCATTCTTTCAAATCTTTATTTTCGGTTATTATTTGCATTTCAAGATCTTTAGTCATGATTTACAATTTTTTTCGAATTTTACCGGATTTGATTTCCTGGTTTCTTAATTAATTGAATTCATTTAAGCATTTCATTCTTTCCGATGTCATACTTGATTTACTTCTTCAACTTTTTCAATTTCATCTGAATCAATATTTCAAATTTTTCTTTTTGGTATTCTGTTGCTTATCAGAAGTCTTTGCCCCTGCTTCACAATTTTCTCAAATTTACTTAATTTGCTTTTCTTGATTTTCATCAATTAAATTCGTTAAATAATTTCAATCTTTCTGACGTCATACTTGATTTACTTTTTATTCTAACTTTATCATTCATGTTTATTCAATATTTCAAATTTTTCTTTTTTGGCTATCGTTTGCTTTTCAGGGTTTTCAATCCTGTTTTACAATTTTATAACCAAATTTTACTAGAATTGTTTTTTTGAATTTCATAAATAAATCCGTTAAAACATTTCAATCTTTCTGACTCTTGAATCATTTGGCCTATCTAGGTTTGACAGGTTTTGTGTTTGTTGTAGTTATGATTATATCATATAGGATTTATAACACAAGGGCTTTTCTTTATGTTTATTGTATTCATTTAAGTACACGAACATTAAAGTTTTGCGCGCCTCTACAGCCCTTTATCTTTCGTGTTTATTCCATATCTTTTCTTGAAATATTCAAACATTATTCATTCTAATATCTATTTTGATATCTTTTAGAATATTTTCTTGATTCTAAATGTCTTCTCATTATTTTCATTGGAAACAAGAAAGCAGCTTCGCTGCGTTATCCGAGTCACGCTTCATGTGACCATAACGGATATTAAGAGGTCGCAGAAAGTTTCCTTAACGGCGTAATACCAACGCTTCAAGGGATTACGCATTTTTAACT
>JAUVAG010000328.1 GCA_030591825.1 Dethiosulfatibacter sp. | reverse complement strand
GGAAATACTCAAAGGAAGAAATATACAAGTGGTTAAGACAGTTCTATTGGAGATTTGTTACTCAACAGTTCAAAAGGTCATGCATTCCCGATGGACCGAAAGTTGGCTCAATATGTCTGTCACCTAGAGGGGACTGGAGGATGCCAAGTGATACTTCTTTTGGAATGTGGATGAGAGAGATGGATAAAATAAAAGAAGAAGGAAGTTAGTGTTAAAAAGCTGGAAACCCTGTGCAATGAATGCACTGGATTTCCAGCTTTATTTTAGCTTAGGGAAATTATCCTCTTTCTATGGCAGTAAGACCAGTTCTTACAAGTTCTATTATTCCAAAAGGACGAACGAGTTCTATGAAGGCATTGTTCTTATCTTCGTCACCGGTCATTTCTATTGTTATTGTCTTGTTGCTAATATCCACAGTCTTGCCCTTGAAGACATCAGCCATTTGGATGATGTCCGTTCTAGTTTTTTGAGTACAGTTTATCTTCAGGAAGAGAAGTTCTCTGAGGATAGATCTTTTCAAAGTCAAATCGTTGATTTTGATGACATTGATAAGTTTGTTAAGCTGTTTTGTAATCTGTTCAAGAATCTCTTCGTCACCTGTAACTGTTACTGTTATTCTAGATATGTTGGTGTCAGTAGTTTCAGCAACATTCAGAGTATCTATATTGTATCCTCTTCTGCTGAAAAGTCCAGCAACCTTGCTAAGAGTTCCAGGGTAGTTCTCTACAGTGATTGAAAGTACATGCTTTTCGTGGTTCATTACTTCCACCTCCAGTGTGCTAAAGTAGGGAAATCATGATGAACCTTGCATTCTATGAAGCAAGGTTCCTTGATTGAATAAGCTTTGTCTAGAACCTTTTCTATGTCGCTATCCTTTTCTATTGTATATCCTTTAATGCCGTATGCTTCAGCCAGTTTCATAAAGTCGGGATTGAAGTTAACGTCTATGCCGCAGTACTTGTTGTATCCATAGGCATTGAGCTGCAGTTCCCTAACCATTCCAAGCCTGTTGTTGGTTATTACGACAACTTTTATGTCAAGATTGTGCTCTTTTACAAGAGCAAACTCGCCCATTAGCATCTGGAATCCACCTTCACCCATGACAGCTGTTACAGTAGTGTCGTCACCTGCCATGAATCTGGCTCCTATTGCAGCAGGTAGGGCATAACCCATGGTTCCCAATCCGCCTGAAGTAAAATATTTTCTGTCTCCATTTGCACAATAGTAATGTGCAGCCCATATCTGGTTCTGCCCAACATCGGCTGTAAGTATTGACTTTCCATTAATGTGGTCTGAAATGGATTTTATGAATTTTAGAGGATTTGCACCTTCTAGTTCCCATTCTTTTCCAAGGTTGTCATCCCAGTATGATTTTCTTGAATATTTGAGGCTGTCTTTCCATTTTTTGATGTTTGCCGTATATTCATATGATGTAAGTTTTTCAAGTATATTTTTCGCATCTCCAACTATTGGAATATGTGTTTTTTTGTTTTTTCCTATTTCGGCAGGATCTATGTCGATATGAATGATATGCTGGCCTTCGTTATTATCCGAGATTACAGCAGTCGACCTGTCAGTAAATCTGGCACCTATTACTATTATCAAATCGGCCTTGTTCATTGCTTGATTGATGAAGGGATATCCGTGGGATCCCAATAAACCTGCAAAGTGCTTTGATTCGTTGGGGAAACTGTCAACTCCCATAAGTGTACATACAACTGGTATTTTTGTTTTTTCTACAAATTTCTCAAGCTCATCTCTGCACCCGGAAGAACTGATTCCGCCACCTACAATTACTAGAGGACGCTCCGAATTGTTAATTTTCTCCACAGCTTTTTTAATCTGCTTCATGTTTCCTTCATATGTTGGCTTGTATCCTCTTATTTCAACATTTTCTGGATATTCGAAATCTATTATTTCGTTTTGTATATCCTTTGGTATATCAATAAGCACAGGACCTTTTCTACCTGTATTAGCTATGTAAAATGCTTCTTTCATTATCCTTGGTATGTCGTTTTTTGAACTCACAAGGTAATTGTGCTTTGTAAAAGGTTCTGTTGCACCTACTACATCTGCTTCCTGAAACATGTCTGTTCCTATTTTAGCGGATACTACCTGTCCTGTAATAGCTATCAATGGTATTGAATCCATGTAAGCAGTCGCAATTCCGGTTATGAGGTTTGTTGCACCAGGACCTGAAGTTGCAAGACATACTCCGACAGAGTTGTTGACTCTTCCATAACCGCTTGCCATGTGGGCAGAAGACTGTTCATTTCTGACCAGGATATGCTCCACCTTGGAATTTCTAATGGCTTCGTAAAGTGGGAGGACGGCTCCACCTGGATATCCGAATATTTTTTTGATGTTTTCTTGTTCCAGACAAGCTAGTACTGCTTCAGCAACTGTCATTTTCATTTAATTCACCCCTTAGGTATAGTATTAGTTAGAAATTATAACAAATTATTGTACTAAAATCAATACAAATAGGAAAATTGTACTAAAATCAATACAAATAAGAAAATTGCACTAAAATCAGTACAATTTTCTTTGGTTTTCATCAGTTTTTTGAAATTATGTTCAGTAATTCTCTTTTTAAGGCTGCTAGATTGTCGTCGTTAAAATTTCTTTTCATAACATCGTCATCTATTTTCTTTTCGTAGACTATTCTTGCAGGGCTTTCATCAAGTATGTATATCTTGTTTGCTAGATATACAGCTTCGTCGATATCATGGGTTATATATATAACGGTTTTTGATG
>JAUVAG010000249.1 GCA_030591825.1 Dethiosulfatibacter sp. | reverse complement strand
TCCTCAAATTCAGGGACCATTTGACCCTTGTAAAAATATCCCAGTTCTCCTCCGTTTACCGCACTTCCAGGATCCTGCGATAATTCCATTGCCATTTCTGCAAAATCAGCACCATCGTTAAGTTTAAAAAGTATATCTTGTGCTTCTTCCAATGAATTTACAAGTATATGACTAGCGCTTACAGCTGCAAACTTATCCTTGTTTTCATCAAAATAACCCTTAAGTGTTTCATCATCTATTTCAATGGATTCAACAAAATCACCGACATATCTGTCTATTAACTCTCCATTTTCAAGATAATTCATAAGGAAATCTTCATCCATTCCACTACTTGCAAGTGATTCATTGTATATTTCCTCATCTCCATAATATGCTTTGTATTCATCAAAAAGACCCTGCAATTCTTCATCCGTTACTTCAATGCTGTCCTTAGATGCTTCTTGAAGCATGATAGTATCCATAATCATGTTTTCAATTACATTTTCCTTAAGGGACGATAAATAAGTAACGCCTTCCTCTATTTCTTCATCCCATGCTATTTCACCATATTGCGCTTCATACATATTCTTGTAGATTTCAAGGTTTTCATCAAATTCTGCTATGGATATTTCTTCGCCGTTTACAACAGCTGCCGCCGATTCTTTGTTTTCCTTTACACATCCTACTGATATTGACAAAATCATTATCACTGTTAATACTAAAGCTGCTATTCTTTTATTTTTCACTTTGAACCTCCGTTTTTTTCTGTAGAATTTTTATCAGTACTAAAATTATATAGGTTTTCAACTGTATTTTCAAGAATGTTCAATATATCTTTCACTTCATCTCTTCCCATTGCATATTTAAGTACAGGTTTATTTGATACATCAAATTTAAACTTTCCTTTATATTTTTCCATTATGCCGTTTATCATGGCTGGAGAAATAGCTTCACCGTTTTTAAATTCGATGTGAACAACATTGTTAATCTGCCTCAACATCACTATTTTAAGCTTTTTACATAGCGCCTTTATATAGGATATTTTTATAAGGTTGTTTACTGACTTTGGTATATCTCCAAACCTGTCAATAATCTCTTCGGTAACATCACTTATATCTTCGTAGTTTTCTATTACCGAAATTTTCTTGTAGATTTCTATCTTTTGCTCTTCATCTTCAATATATCTCACTGGAATGTGTCCGTCTACATCGATTTCTATTACAGTCTCAAAATCATCTTCCCTTACTTCATCATTGGTAATCCTGTTAAGTGTTCTTTCCATCATTTTTACATAAAGATCATATCCTATGGCTGCAAGATGTCCAGACTGCTGTGATCCAAGAATATTACCGGCACCTCTTATTTCCAGGTCCCGCATTGCTATTTTAAATCCTGAGCCAAACTCTGTGAATTCTTTTACAGCCTTTAGCCTTTTATCTGCGATTTCACTGAGGACCTTGTTTCTTTCATAGGTAAGATATGCAAAGGCAGTCTTATCGCTTCTTCCGACACGTCCCCTCAGCTGATAGAGCTGCGACAGTCCCATTTTATCTGAATCGTCTATGACTATTGTATTTACATTCGAAATATCCATTCCAGTCTCTATAATTGTAGTGCACACAAGAATATCATATTCGCCGTTGATGAATTCAATCATAATGTTTTCAAGTTCCCTTTCACCCATCTGGCCATGGGCTACTGCTATTCTTGCATCTGGTACCATGTTTTTCACCATGGCAGCTTTGTTGTGTATATCCTTTACCCTGTTGTGGACATAATATGCCTGTCCGCCCCTTGACAATTCCTTAATAAGAGCCTCTCTTATGAGTCCACTGCTGCTTTCAAGCACGAAAGTCTGTACAGGATGTCTCTCTCCAGGTGGCTCCTCTATTAAACTCATGTCCCTTATACCAACCATTGACATGTTCAAAGTCCTTGGAATAGGAGTAGCAGTCAATGTCAAAACATCTATATTAGTTTTCATATGCTTGATAAGCTCCTTGTGCTTAACACCGAATCTTTGCTCCTCATCAATTACCAGAAGTCCAAGATCCTTGTATCTCACATCTTTTGAAAAAAGCTTGTGTGTTCCAATAACAACATCAACCAAGCCCTTGTTCAAGTCACTTATGATTTTTCTCTGCTGTCCCGGGGTTCTAAAACGACTGAGCATTTCAACCTTTACAGGATAATTCTTAAACCTTTCCACCATATTTGTATAGTGCTGCTGGGCAAGGATGGTTGTTGGTACCAGTACAGCTGACTGCTTACTGTCCATTACTGCCTTGAATATAGCCCTCATTGCCACTTCTGTCTTTCCAAAACCAACATCGCCGCACAACAGCCTATCCATGGCAATATCACTGATCATGTCCGATTTTATTTCATCAATACATCTAAGCTGATCATCTGTTTCCTGGTATGGAAATGAGTTTTCAAAACCTCTCTGCCATTCGTTGTCTTCATTAAAGGAAAATCCTTTTTTTGACTTTCTCTCTGTGTAAAGTTTTAGAAGCTCGTCGGTAATTTCATCAATAGCATTTTGGGCTTTTGTCTTTGCCTTGACCCACTCTTTTCCACCCATTTTGTTTATTTTGGGCTTAGCAGAATCAGAACCTATATATTTCTGAACCAGATCCATCTGGTCTACAGGTACAAACAACTTGTCCTTATCCCTGTAGCTTATGCACAGATAATCCTTCTGTATATCTTTTACATCGATTTTTTCAATTCCCGTATATAAACCTAAACCGTGATATTCATGAACTACATAATCTCCAGGCTTCAAGTCTGTAAAGCTGTCAATCTTTGAAGCTTTCTGCTTTTTCTTTGCCTTTTTCTTCCTGGACTTTGTTCCAAATATTTCCTTTTCAGTTAATACTACAATTTTCCATTCTGTAAATTCAATACCCTTTTGCATGGAACCTACAACTGTTGCTCCATGACCAGACAATATTTCTTCGTCTCCTGAAATTAAAATGGACACTTCACAGTCCTTTTCACTTAACATTTCTTGAATATTCCTTGCACTATCCTCTTTGCCAAGTTCAATGTATACCTTGTAGCCTCTGTACTTGTACCTGTTGATATCCTTTGCAAGGTCATCCATCTTTGAATAGTAGAGGGGCAGTTCCCTTGACCTTATGTTGAAAACCTTGTCTATCTTGAAATTGACATTGTTTTTCAAAATATTATTATAAACAATGAAGCTTAAATCCGACTTAATTTTGCCCACAAGAGTTTCAAATTCAATGAAGATTTTTTCCTGTTTGGAAAGAAGCAGTCCACTAGTGTAGAGATCCGAAAACTTGTTTATGAAGTTTTCCCTGCTCCCCTTCCTTGTTTCCCTTATAAGGTTTGGTTCGTCAAAAATCACTATGGCATCATCTCTGAGATAATCTCCAAGGTTTTTCTGATCTACAGGCAGGTAAGGTCTGTAGAATTCAACATTGTCAATATAATTTCTGTTTTCCAGCGCTTCAATGACATCAAACTTGAGTTTAAGAAGATTTTCTTCTATTGTTCTTGTGTCTTCCTTTCCTCTTATGAAT
>JAUVAG010000132.1 GCA_030591825.1 Dethiosulfatibacter sp. | reverse complement strand
GCTTCGTCTGCCAATGTTCCCCCAGTATATAATCCTCTTAAATACTTTTGATCCTTGCCAACTATTGTCAGTGCGCTCTCCAGTATTGAGTCAATAGTATCTTCATCCACTGTGAATCCATCAAAGTCATTGACTTCCTCACCTTTTGATAAAGCAACAGCTTTCCTGGCAGCATCCTCCAAAGTCGAACATGGATATGCACCTACGGCTTTAATTGCTTCGTCATCACCACCTATAAAATCAACAACAACGGGTTTGTCAGTTTCTTTTGTCAATTCCAGTATCTTTTTTGCAACTTCCGGTGCTGGTGGCTTTGAGATTAAAACAATTACTTCTGTTGCTGAATCATCCATCAGTGCTTTGATACTCTGCATCATCATCAAGCCGCCAATTTCCGACTTTAAGTCACGGCTGCCTGTACCGATGACTTGTGAAACCCCTTCACCTAGTTGGTCAATTAGACAAGTTACTTCTTGAGTACCTGTTCCCGATGCTCCAACAACACCAATATTCCCTTTTCTCACAACATTGGCGAAAGCAAGAGGCACACCATTGATTATGGCTGTACCACAATCAGGTCCCATCATAAGCAAACCCTTTTCAACTGCTTTTTTCTTCAGCTTCAATTCAGATTCTACTGAAACATTGTCAGAAAACAACATTACATTTAAGTCGTTATCCAGTAATTTGTCTACTTCCCTTTCAACATACTGGCCTGCTATAGACACGATAACCATATTGGTATCGGGTTGCATTTCCAATGCAACTTTTAATGAGACAGGTCTATACTCCATCTCTGCTTTAACTTTTTTCTTTATCAACAGCTCATTGACCTTTGATATAACTGTTTCCATTACCTCATCTGAATCTACATCCGCTGCAATGTAGAAATCATTTGCTGAAATCTCTTCCAGCTGTTCGTTGTCAAGCTTCAGATTGACTGTCAATTCCTTGTTGAGATCCGTTCCCATTCCTACTATCGTAGCTGAAACACCTTCAATGTTTTTGATTTCCTTTGATATGAGCATTAAAGTTACTGAATCATAATATGAATTATTTCGTATATCATATCTAATCATACTTATACCTCCATCTTTTATGATTTAACAACAACAAGTTGGTTGTTTTGAATTAATCAAAAAAATCCAAGCAATATTATGCTCAGATTCTTCTATAATGTGAATTCCCCTCAAAGTGCTCAGCTTCAAGGGGAATGCCTTTAATAAAGTGTTTTGTCCTCGTCTTCGTCGTACAGCTTGAAGGGCTCCATACATTCGCCTACATCTATCTGTTTGGTTTCCAGCTTCTTGTCCTCTATTTTTCCAGAGAGAACATCATAGAGGTACTCGTCACTAAAGCCTATGTCTGCCGCATCCTTTCTCGTTGCTCCGTAATACATTAGTGGAATCTTTGCCCAGTGAATTGCCGAATAGCACATTGGACAGGGTTCGCAGGTAGTATATATTTCACAGTCGGAAAGATCAAATCTTCCAAGTATTTCAGTAGCCCTTCTTATGGCAACTATTTCTGCATGGGCCGTAGGATCGTTGGTGACAATTACCTTGTTGTTGCCAACAGCTATTACAACTCCATCCTTAACAACGACTGCACCGAAGGGTCCTCCTTCCTTCTTCTTTATTCCTTCTAAAGCTTCTTCAACAGCTTTTTTCATAAATTCATTCAAGTAGATCACCTTCCAGTTTTTTTATTCACATGACGTTCAAGAAAGCAGCTACGCTGCGTTAACCGGGTCACGCCTCATGTGACCATAGCGGTTATTAAGATGTGAAGGAAAGTCTCCTTAATCGCATAATACCAACGTTTCAAGGGATTATGCACTTTTAACTTTCCTAAACTTTAAGATAATTCCGGTATCTGGGAATTATCTTAACCGTTAGATGATTCGAAGGACTCGATGTCCTAAGAATTTTAATTTACATTTATGTCTATGAAATTAAATTCATTAACATCAAAGAGACCCCTGTCTGTTATCTTTACATCTGGAATTACAGGTAGCGCCAAAAAACTTAAAGTCATCAAAGGATCCTTCAATCTATTACTACCCATTTTATTGTGTAAATATTTAGTTATTTTCGAAATTTTTTCTGCAACTTTCTCCATATCATCATTTGACATAAGTCCAGCTACTGGTAGTGGAAGATATTCAACTATTTCACCCTCTGAAGCTATAACAATTCCTCCTTCCATTTCCTTGATTTTCTCAATTGCCAGGAGCATGTCCGCATCACTGTCACCTATAACTATAAGATTGTGGGAATCATGGGCTATTGTACAAGCTAATGCTCCTCCCTTGAACCTAAAATTTTCAATGAGTCCAAGGCCTATTGTACCAGTCTTTCCGTGCCTTTCAATTACTGCAATCTTAAGTATGTCTATATATTTATTTGATATGAACCTGTTTTCTTCATCAAGGCTAACCTTCCTTACAACAAGCTCTGTAAGAAGTGCGGAGGCGTTTACTCTTATTACCTTTGCTATATCGGAGTCAAGGTGTATTTCAAGGTCCATTTCAGTAATTTTACCTATAGTGACAGTATTGCTGACCGATGAGATGTCTGGCTTTTCAACTTCAAATTTTGCCTTTCCTCCCTCAGCAACCAAAATTCCTTTTTTATAGACCTGTTCAATATTGAAATCCTCAAGATTATCAAGGACTATAATATCCGCATCAAAGCCTGGAGCTATTGCACCGATGTCTCTCAGCTTGTAGCATTCCGCCGTATTGATTGTAGCCATCTTTATTGCGCTGATGGGATCAACTCCCATATATATTGCCTTTCTAACATTGTAGTCTATATGACCTTCCTCCAAGATGTCTCCTGGGTGCTTGTCATCTGTACAGAAAGTACAACGTCTTTCCGTATGGCTGTTGACACCAGGTATAAGCTTTTCAAGATCCCTTGCCGCTGAACCTTCCCTTATGGCTATGTACATTCCTATGGACAGCTTTTCCTCCATTTCTTTGAGATTGGTACATTCATGGTCAGTCTTTACTCCGTTTATTGCATAGGCATTAAGCCTTTTACCTGAAATCAGTGGGCTGTGACCATCTATTATCTTCCTGTCAGCAAGAAGTATCTTGTCTATTATTTCCTCGTTACCTGCTATTACTCCCGGATAATCCATAAGCTCTCCCAGACCCAGCACTATGTTTTCACCCATGAGTGTCTTAAGATCCTCGGCATCAAGGGTAGCTCCTGAAGTTTCAAATACAGTTGCTGGGACACAGGAAGGAAGCATGAAAAATACATTTAATGGTATATTTTTTGTTGCCTCCATCATGAACTTGATACCTTCCAATCCGCAGACATTTGCTATTTCATGAGGATCTGCAATTATTGTAGTTGTACCCTTTGGAACTACGACCCTTGCCAGCTGCTCCGGAGTTACAAGACAGGATTCCATATGCTCGTGGCTGTCAATAAGACCGGGAGCTATAAATTTATTTTTCATATCCACCACAGTTACTGCTTCATAGTCACCAATTCCAATTATCTTTCCAGAATCTATTGCAATATCTCCTCTAACTATTGAGTGGCTGAAGACATTAACTATTTGGCAATTCTTGAGAAGAAGCTCCACTCGGTCTCTTCCGGAGGCAAGCTCTACCCGTCTTTTATATTTCTTTTTAATATCCACCTTGCCTCCTTATTTGTTTCTGGTCTTCTCCCAGATTTTTTCGCTTTTTATTGGAAGCCTATTCATCCTAACTCCAAGTGCATTCTTGATTGCATTTGATATGGCTGCAGGAGGTGTATCTATTCCTATTTCGCCTACAGATTTAGCACCGAAAGGTCCTGAAGGCTCATAGCTTTCTGCAAATTCAACTTCTATTTTCCCTACCTCCATCCTTGTAGGTACATTGTATTTCATCATTGTATTGTTTATTAGTCTTCCGGTAGACGTATATGTTGCATCCTCGTACAGTGCCATTCCTATTCCCTGAAGAAGTGCTCCTTCAACCTGGATTTTTGCAAGATTTGGATTTATTGTTGTTCCACAGTCTACAGATGCCACATATTTCAACAATTCAACCTTTCCAGTCCTTTTGTCTATTTCAACTTCGGCTGCTCCAACCATGTATGGAGGAGGTGAGTTAGTACCGTAGTATGATCCTGTTGCAACAAGTTGCTCCATATTTTCCGAATAGTAAAGTGCAGTTGCCAGATCATGAAGGTCAACAGATTCATCTCCAGATGAAATGGATTTGCCATCATATTCAACTTCAAGGGAATTGAAATGTTTTCTTCCCACTTCTTTTATTTTCTCAATCATTTTTTCAGCCGCAATCCTTACGCTATGACCTGAAATGAAGGTTGTACTGGATGCATATGCTCCAGTGTCAAAAGGTGTAAGGTCAGTATCAGATGAATATACTATTATCTTTTCAACAGGAACCATCAATACCTCTGCTGCCATCTGTGCAAGAATTGTATCTGACCCTGTTCCCAGGTCTGTAGCACCTATTAGGAGGTTGAATGATCCGTCGTCGTTGAGTTTCAATATGCTTGCTGCCATGTCGATATATGGTATTCCTGACCCTTGCATTGCAAGTGCCATTCCTACCCCTCTTACCTTGTCACAACCTATATCCACTCTTGGATATTTTTTCTTCCAGTCTATCATTTCAAGGCACCTGTCCAGGCATTCAGCAAGTTTGCACGACTCTATTATCATTGCCGTACCTTCCTTGCCTTCACCCATTATTTCAAATATCTTGGATGTTTCCTTTTCACGAATCATGTTCTTTTTCCTTATTTCAACAGGATCCATTCCAATCATTGAAGCTATCTCGTCAATGGAAGACTCCAAGGCATAATTTCCCTGTATTGCACCATATCCTCTGAATGCTCCTGCAGGAGTTGTATTGGTATAAACAACATCACCGCTGAAGGCAACAGCCTCCACCTTGTTATAGAGAGGTAGTGTTTTTGCACCTGCAACCATCAATACTGTAAGAGCATGTTCTCCGTAGGCTCCTGTATTTGACAGTACGTCCATGTCTATTGCCCTAATGGTTCCGTCCTTCATTGCACCTATTTTCATGTCGATTCTCAT
>JAUVAG010000054.1 GCA_030591825.1 Dethiosulfatibacter sp. | reverse complement strand
GCCTCCTTAAAAAAACCGACATCTGCCGGCTTGTTGAGTCTTACCTAGGAAAGTTAATTATATACAAAATTACTTGAAGCATTGTAAATTTGTTTTAAAGGAAAACTTTCTGCGGTGAAAATACCCTCTTCGTGGGTAATGCAACATAGTTGCGTTTTCTACATTGCATATCTGCTTAATAGGTCATCCACTATTTTTTTTGATGAATCCGGGTTGTAAAATTTTCTCAGGTTACGTTTCATTTTCTTCAGTTTTCCCGGGTTATTTATAAGATTAAGCGTATGAGTTTCAAGCTCTTTAATGCTATTGGCAACGAGAGCTGCGCCCTTACTTTCGAAATAGTCCGCGTTTTCCTTCTCCTGTCCCGGCACGGGTTTGTAGAGAATCAGGGGAAGATTTGCAGCTGCGGCTTCGCTGAGAGTAATTCCTCCAGGTTTAGTTATCATGAGATTTGATATCATGTAGAGCTCATGTATTTCATTTATATAACCAAAGGAATAGATATTTTTCAAATTCATTGAATCAATCTTGGTTTTAAGCCTGGCATTGTTGCCGCATACTATTATTGTTTGGATTTTTTCGTGTCTATTGAGTTTGGAGCATAAATCAGCAGGGTTTTTTAGCAAACCGTGGGCACCTGCAGATATTAAAATTGTTTTTTTATTAGGATCGATATTGTATTTATCGTATATTTCGTTTATGTCTATTTTCTTCTCAAATTCAGTTCTTATGGGTATTCCAGTCACCTCAAGCTTGCTTATGGGAATGTTCATTTCTTGAAGGGTTTTCTTCAAGTCATCTGTTGCCAGATATATTCGGTCAAGGTTATCGTTGATCCAAAGCCTGTGGCAACAGTAGTCTGTAACGACGTTGATGACGGGTATGCTGATATCAAGCTTTCTTTTATATTCAGAAGCAGACATTACAGGGAAAGTGTTGACTATTATGTCGGGTTTGAATTTTTTTATTACATCCTTAAGGGTGCTGTACCCGAACCTTCCGTAAACTCTTATAAGCTTTGTCCTTGATATCTTGTCAATGCCATAATAAAAATGTGAATATGTATTTCCCATATTGAAAATTCTGGTATAGGTCTTGGATATATTGTTTGTGATTATTGGATGAGATTCTGTAAAGATATCGTAAAGTAAAACATTGCATCCCTTTTCGCTGAACGTTTGTTAAAGGGACTGTGCAGCCATCTTGTGACCGTTTCCGAATGGAGCCGTTAAAATCAATATATTCATATTTTTCATAAACTCACCTTCACTCTTCTATAATTATATCATAAACCACAATAGTATAGCGAAAGTTAAAGAAAGATTAAGAAATAATTAAGAATAATGATTTTCTATTGAATATACAGCTATAAATGTTGCCGTATTTGCATTTAATCATTTATTATAATAAATACATATTGTATAATTAAAGTAACAAGGAAGGGAGGAATGACTTTGAATATAGATAAAATCAGAGACATATATGAAAATAGAAAATCAAAACCCCTTGAGATAAACAGGTTTTATTCCGTATTGCTTCCCTTGATGAAAATTGATGGACAGTTACATATACTTTTTGAGGTGAGGTCCATGAATATCAAGCAGCCTGGAGAAGTTTCATTTCCAGGTGGAACAGTAGAGGTTGAAGAAGACTTTATGGAGGCTGCTATAAGGGAGACACACGAGGAAATAGGAGTGGATGCAGACAAGATTGAAATAATCGGAGAGCTTGATTATATTACCAACACAAGCAATTTCATACTCTATCCCTTTGTAGGACTTTTAAATACAGATTATGATTCATTGTCAATCAACAGGGCTGAGGTGGAGGAAATATTTACAGTGCCCCTTGACTTTTTCCTCGAAAACGAACCGGAAACCTACAATATATCATACAGACCGGATTTCAAGCCTGGATTTCCCTTTGAGAGGATTCCAAATGGCAGGAACTATAAATGGAGAAAGATGAACTATCCTGTTCTATTCTACCAGTACGGTGATTATGTTATATGGGGAATGACAGCAAAAATGACATATAATTTCATCAAAAGACTGGGTAAATCAAAATAAGCATGTCAAAAGCGTTTTTGACGGAAGCGAGGTAATTATGAAAAATGTTCTGATAAAAGTGGAAAATTTAAGCAAACATTACCAGATGGGAGAAGTTACCGTAAAGGCGGTAAGGGACTTGAGTTTTGAAATATATGAAGGGGAATTTGTAGTAATACTTGGTCCCAGTGGATCAGGAAAAAGTACTCTTCTAAACATAGTAGGAGGAATGGATACTCCTACAAGCGGAAAAATATTCTTCAAGGACGAGGAAATAACAAACTACGATGAAAAGAAACTAACAAGCTATAGAAGGAACGAAGTGGGATTCATTTTCCAGTTCTACAATCTAATGGGAAATCTTACAGCAAAAGAAAATGTTGAACTTGCAGTTGAGATATGCAAGGACACTCTTGATATTGACGAGGTACTTGAAGCTGTTAATCTCAATGAAAGGGCAGATCATTTTCCAGCACAGATGAGTGGTGGAGAGCAGCAGAGGGTGGCCATAGCAAGAGCAGTTTCCAAAAAGCCTGAGGTACTTCTTTGCGACGAGCCAACTGGAGCTTTGGATTTTGAAACAGGAATCTCCATACTTAAAATACTTAAGAAAATAAATGTTGAATATAAAAAGACCGTTGTCATCATTACCCACAACACTCCTGTAGCCGCAATGGCTGACAGGGTACTTAAGATGAGAAGCGGTAAGATCATAGACTATTATGAAAACAGCGAGCCTGTTGATCCTGAAGGGATTGAGTGGTAATGAAAAAACTGGACCTCAGACTTCTGAGGATGATAAGGCATTCAAAGGGTCAGTATATTTCAATATTAATTGTTGTAATTACTGGACTCTTCATGTATACCCTAATGAACAGTGCCGCAACGAACCTTGAAACCTCACTGCTTGAATATTATGAAATCTCAAACTTTGGCGATGTATTTGTAGACGTAATGCAGATTTCCGAAAAGAATGCACTGGAACTTGAAGGATTAAAAAATGTTGAGGCTGTCGATGCCAGAATTGTTTTTGATGTACCTGTCATTACTGACAACAAGGATGAAAAGGTGAATCTTAGGCTTGTTTCTGTTGATGGGAAGTCAAATAATATTAGCAAGCTTTTTCTTGAAAAGGGAAAGAGGGAAATTAGCAGCAGGGAAATACTCCTTCATACACAGTTTGCAGATGCAAGAGGCATTGAAATAGGAGATGAAATAGAATTAAGGATTTCAGGTAGGAAATACACATTTGAAGTCAAGGGAATGGTATCTCATCCAGAATATACCTATGTAATGGAAAACGAGCAGACCATCTATCCAATTCCTGATAAATTCGGAATAGGCTTTATAGAAGAGGAATATCTTGCAAACATATCGGGAATGACCGATAAATACAATGATATTGTCATAACTCTTGAGGATGAAGAGAAGTTCAGTGAAACTGAAAAGCTTCTCGAAGACAGGCTTGATAAATTTGGTCTTAGAAGGGTAGTAGAGAAGAAAGACCAGCTCAGCAACAGACTTGTCCATGAGGAAATAAATGGGCTTAAACAGATGTCTGGGTTCATCCCAGTAGTGTTCCTTGCAGTGGCTGCTGCCATACTGGCTGCAATGATTTCAAGAAATGTAAGAAACGACAAGGTAATAATTGGAATACTTAAGGCACTGGGATACTCCAGGTTGAGAATTCTTTCACATTATACAATGTATGCAGTAAGCATAGGAATAATTGGTGGAGGATTAGGAACTTTACTTGGAACAATAATGTCCGGGTTTATGACGCAAGTATATCTTCTATATTTTTATATACCCTTGCTTAAGGTTGCTTTCTATCCTGCCAATATAATAACATCCATTGTATTATCTGTGGTGTTTTGTATAGGAGCAGGTTTGGTGGGCTCACGTGATGCAATGTTGGTAACACCGGCAGAGGCCATAAGGGATGAGCCTCCGCAGACTGGACACAGGATACTCTTAGAAAGAGTCAAACCTGTATGGGAAAGGATTTCTTTCACCTGGAAGATAGTTTTCAGGAACATTTTCAGAGAGAAGAAAAAATCCGTTTTTATAAGTTTGGGAGCGGCATTTACCATAGCAATGAGTTTAATGACGTTTTGGATATCGGATATGATGACTGTAGTCTTTGAAACACATTATGGAGAATTCCTATCAATGGACTACAATATAGATTTTATCAGTCCCATTCACGAAGATTCCTTGAAGGATCTTGAAAAGATTCTTGATATTGACGGAATCGAAGGAAAGATGGAGATGCCCTATGAACTTCAATATGGAAGAAATGAAAAGTTTGTAAGCGTTATAGGACTTCATAAGGATACATCATACTATAATTTTGAAGACTTCTATGGAAATAGGATTGAACTTCCTGATGAGGGTATGCTGATATCTTCAAACCTTGCAGGGATACTGGAGGTGGAACCTGGAGACAATATTCTGGTGAAAAACTTTATTCCAGGAATGGATGATGAATATATTGAAATTGTGGACATAATTGACCAGGCCCTCGGCATAAACGGCTATATGAATATCGATTATATGGAGGACAAGCTGGCAGGTAAAAACCTTGTAAACGGTGCACTGGTTGATACGGACAGAAATATATCCGAGGATCTGGGAGACCTTAAAAATGTAGGAGGCGTACAGTCACTGCAGGACATGAGGGATCTGTTCTTCGAATATATAGATTTGGCGGCAGCAAGTATTTCAGTAATGGTTGTATTTTCCGGAATACTTGGATTTGTAATAATTTACAGTATGACTGTACTCAGCATCAATGAAAGAAGGCTTGAATTTTCTTCCCTTAGGGTTTTAGGATTTACAAAAGGGGAGATTTTCGGAATAATTCTGAAAGAGAATGCTGTAATGTCGGTTGTGGGAATAATATATGGTATCCCCCTGGGCAAAGTTCTAATAGATGCCATGAGGACCATTTATGTTACGGATCTATATGTGTTTAATGCACCAATTACAATAAAAAATGTCCTATATGCTATAATATTTGCAATGATATGTTTGACATTGGCACAATTGATAACATACAGGAAAATAACAAATCTTGACTTTATAGAAGCGCTTAAGAGCAGAACATCATAAAATAGGAGGTAAGTGATTATGAAAATCAGCAAAAAGAAAATAATAATCATAGTGATAGTTGCAGCAGTTGTATCAAGTATAGGATATTATGCATACAACCAGTCATTGACGGGAGGAGACGATTTCATTACTGAAGCTGCCCAGGTAGGAGATTTGAGCAAATACCTTGAGGAAAACGGCGAGATACTTTCCACAAACATCAATACCTTCTACAGTGATGGAATGAAGAAAATAAAGACAATCAACGTGGAAGTAGGCGACCTGGTGAAAAAGGGAGATATATTAATTGAATTCGACTCCACCATAGACCTTGAGGAAGAAAGGATCAACAAGGAAATAAAGGCTCTTGAAGCCAACTATTCCGAAGCTGTAGTAGGCGTTGACTTCGAGACACTGAACGGAATCAAGATTCAGATACAGGGGCTTAGAAATTCCCTGGCAATAGCTAAGGAGGAGTATGACAAGGCTCTTAGACTATTTAATGAAAATGTAGTGACAAAATCGGAAGTAAATATTGCTGAAAATACGGTATTGCAGCTTGAAAACCAGATAGCAGTTTTAAACAACCAGTACAATCTACAGGCAAAGGGAGTGTCCGGAAATATCAGGAACCAGTATGAGGCACAGATAGACAGTCTGGCAATATCATTGGATATATTGGAAAAACACAGGGACGGATATGTCTTGAAATCAAACTTTGACGGAACTGTAACTGAGCTTAACGGTTTTGTTGGAAGTATGCCTATAATGGGAACACTGATACTTGAAGTACAGGATAAAAGCAGCCTTGCAGTATATGCTGATTTTCTAGTAGATGAAGCGGCACAGCTCAAGGATGACATGAGTGTGGATATTGAAAACTCAGATTTGGAACTTGAAATCAATGACCTTAAAATTTCACAGATTTATCCAAAGGCAGTATCCAAGGTTTCAGAGCTTGGAATCGAGCAAAAAAGGGTCAAGATAAAGATAGAACTTAACGAGGAAATTGGCAGACTAACTCTTGGAAGTACGGTTGATGTAAAGGTTAACACTGAAAACAGGGAAGGTGTGGTTTATGTAAATAAAGATGCCGTCTATGAAAAAGAAGGAATGGATTATGTTATAGTTATAGAAGGCGGAATGGAAGTTGAAAAAGAAGTTGAAATAGGACTTGAAACCGATGATTATCTTGAAATAATTTCTGGACTTGAAGAAGGCGAAGAAGTTTTGACAGATTAGCATATATAGGGTATATTATTCTGTATAGATAAATAAACAGTAATTTATGCAGATTACTGCAGTTGCAACTTGATACGGGGACACTAAATGAAAAAAACTGAAAAGTATGCTATAAATAAGTTGACATGCAGCTTCAAAAATAAAAAAATAGAAAATGAGTATTTCGATAAAATGATGAAGAAGGATACAAGGTATTTAAAGCCGTTGATATTACTGATTGCAGTGGTATATACCCTTTTTATGATACCGGAGTACTTATTTTTGAGCAATGAATCAAACTATTTTCACCTTATAGCTATAAGAGTTTTGACATTGATAGTCATAGGATGTCTTTACTACATGGTCAAAAAGAGTCATGACAGTAAAAAGATAAGCTTGCTGGTTTCTATTATTGAAATTATTCTAGTAGGTTCATATTTTGTGCTTGTAAGCCAGTATAATCCAGTCGAATTTTTCTTAAAGGTTATGGATCTAATAATTTTATCATCGGTAATATTTATACTTCCAAATAAGTACAACAACAAAATCATTGTAGCTTTGATTCTATATATGAGTTTTTTTATTATGGCAAGGTACAAGTTCGAAGGTGTGGAAAGCCAGCATTTTTTAGCGG
>JAUVAG010000198.1 GCA_030591825.1 Dethiosulfatibacter sp. | reverse complement strand
GCCTGAGCTATAGCTATTTTAAGTCTTTCAACCGCTATAGGATACTCTGCTCTAACATATATGAATCCTTTTGTAGCTCCAATTGCATAACCTGCAATTGCCATTGCCTCTAATATGGCGTGAGGGTCTCCCTCAAGAACAGATCTATCCATGAATGCACCTGGATCTCCTTCATCAGCATTACAGATTATATATTTCTGGTCTGCAACCTGTGGAGCAGCAAATCCCCATTTAACACCTGAAGGGAAACCGCCGCCTCCTCTACCTCTAAGGCCGGAATCTTTAACAACATCAATAACTTCCGCTGGAGTCATTTCAGTCAATGCTTTTCCAAGAGCTATATAACCGTCTCTTGCAATGTATTCGTTGATATCTTCAGGATTGATAACACCACAGTTTTGCAGTACAACCCTTTTCTGCTTTGCATAGAAATCAACTTCATTCAGAGACTTAAGGTTTTCAGCATCCAAACTACCTTCATACAAATACTCTTTTACTATTCTTCCCTTGTATAGATGCTCTTCAACTATCCTATCTACTCTTCCAAGTTCCATTTTAGAATAGAACGCACCCTCTGGGTAAACTACTACTATTGGACCCTCTTCACAAAGTCCGAAACATCCAGTACTTATAACCTGAACTTCCTTGTCCAGTTCCATTTCTTTTATTTTCTCTTCAAATCTATCT
Source organism: Dethiosulfatibacter sp. (assembly GCA_030591825.1). Taxonomy (GTDB): domain Bacteria; phylum Bacillota; class Clostridia; order Tissierellales; family Dethiosulfatibacteraceae; genus Dethiosulfatibacter. Next base: position 3,373 of record JAUVAG010000198.1, on the reverse strand, counting down.
TTTATATCTCCAGATTTTGAAGAAGCACATCCTGTACCGCCGCATACCAGTACATGTGATCTGAATATAGCCATAATGACCCTCCTTTAATACTCTAGAGAAATTACTTCTCCATAGCTCCTATTGTATATTCTGCAACTACTCTTCCATTAACAAGATGCTCGGCTACTACTTTCTTAACCTTTTCAGCATCCATAAATACATAGGTAACCTTGTCCTTCTCAGGCATAGTCACTTCAACTATTGGCTCATATGCACACATTCCGATACATCCGGTCTGAACAACCTGAACATCGGCCATGTTTCTCTTCTGCAGCTCTTCAACAAAAGACTGAAGAACAGGTCTCGCCCCTGCAGCTATTCCGCATGTTGCCATTCCTACAACAACTCTTGTAGTTTTTCCAGAATCTCTCATTTCAAGATTTTTCTTTGCTTCTTCTCTGATTAATTTCAATTCTTCTAGTGATTTCATATCTACCTCCGGATTACACTCTGTAGCTGTTGACTATGTCTGGTACGTCCTTAGGGTCAACCTTGCCGTAAACTGTTTCTCCCACCATCATTACAGGTGCCAGTCCACAGCATCCCAAACATCTTGTTGCTTCCAATGTAAACAAATCATCTTCTGTTGTTGCACCAACAGGGATACCAAGTTCACTTACAAGCTTATCAAGTACCAGCTGTGCATTCTTAACATAGCAAGCTGTTCCCATACATACTCCTACAGTATGTTTACCTTTTGGCTCCAGTGAAAACTGAGTGTAGAATGTTGCAACACCGTAGATTTCAGCCATAGGTATACCAGTCTTTTCAGATATGAATTTTTGAACCTCTATTGGCAAATATCCAAAGAGTTCCTGTGCCTTGTGTAACGTTTGCATCAGAACACCTTGTGATACATCCTGTGCTTCAATGTAACTTAATAGTTCATCAAAATTAGCTTTGTTTTCAACAATATCGATTGTTTTCTGCACTTTTATTTCCTCCTACTATATACAAATATCACAATTATTATACTCTATCGTTAAATTTGTGTCAATCACTTTGACAAGTATTTATCACAAAAAAATGGTTTTTTTTCATTATTGTGCTATATTACGATGCCCATTCTGTATTGTAGTACATTTTACTTTTTAGCAAGCCTTTACCCAAAATATAAGTGGAAATCAAATATTGTTCATACAATAGTTAAATAAATAAATAACTAACTTTTCACAATTACTAGCTGTTATTTATACAGCATGATAAAAAATGCACAATGTCGTATTTTGCATGTACTGTATGATACAGTGACTATGTCACGTGGGAATAAAAAAATTCCCACGGCGCTATGACCTGGGAATTTTGCTTTCATATTATTTATTAACTTAACTTATCAGATATTATATTGAGAATTCTTTGCAACTCATCATCATTTGAGAAGAAAAGCTGAATCTTTCCTGATTTCTTTCTCTTGTTTATTTCAACCTTGGTGCCCAGTTCATTCATAAGAACTTCCTCTATATGAAGTATATTGGGCTCCTTTTCGTTTTTCCTGGTTTTTTTGCCTTCGTCCTTCTTGCTGTTTTTAAGCTCTCTGACAATTTTTTCTGTTTCGCGGACGCTGAGGTCCTCTTTTAGTATTTTATCCGTTACAGCCTTGATTTCCTTTTCTCCAAGGCCTGCTACTGCCTTTCCATGTCCAGCTGTCATTTTTCCTTCTATTATATACTTCTGAACATAGTCCGGAAGCTTTAGAAGTCTCATGATATTTGTTACATAAACCCTGCTCTTGCCCACCATGGTTGACACTTCTTCCTGGGTAATTTCGTACCTGTCCATGACTACCTTGTAGGCAACTGCTTCATCTATGGAGTTAAGATCTTCTCTTTGGATATTTTCAATGAGGGCTATCTCTTCCTGGCTTCTATTGTCAATATCCCTTACTATTGAAGGAATATCTTTCAATCCTGCCTGTCTGGCTGCCCTCCATCTTCTTTCTCCAGCAATAAGCTCATAGTGCTTTCCTGATTTCTTAACTATTACAGGTTGGATTATTCCATGTCTTTCAATGGACTTTGAAAGCTCGTCGATCTTTTCCTCATCAAAGTTCTTTCTTGGCTGAAGAGGATTGGACTTGATAAGGTCTATACCTATGTTTAATATGGAATTTTCGTCTATCTTGTCAAACTCCTCACTGATTAGAGCCGACAATCCCTTTCCAAGGGCTTTTCTCTTGCTTGCCATATGTCCCCCTTATATTCTGCCTAGAAATTCTTCCGCCAGATTCAAATAAGCTACCGCACCTTTTGACTTGGCGTCATATTCAACTATTGATTGTCCAAAACTCGGAGCCTCTGCCAGTCGTACATTTCTCGGTATTATGGATTTATAAACCTTGTTTTTAAAATACTTCTTTACTTCCTCTACAACTTGAATTGAAAGGTTTGTCCTTCCATCATACATATTGAGGACTATTCCCTCTATGTCAAGATGTGGATTAAGATTTCTCTTTACAAGTTTGACAGTGTTCACAAGCTGACTTACACCCTCAAGGGCGTAATACTCGCACTGTATGGGAATTATTACGCTGTCGGAGGCCGTTAGAGCATTGATGGTTAAAAGACCAAGGGATGGAGGACAGTCGATGAAAATAAAATCATAGTCCTTCTTTATCTTTCCAAGAAAGTTCTTAAGAGTGTTCTCCCTGTGTTCAGTCTTGGTCAGCTCTATTTCCGCACCGGCAAGATCTATATTGGATGGAATGAGGTGAAGGTTTTCAACATCTGTTTCGACTATGGCATTTATTTCACCTGAGTCGGCCGAGTCAGTAAAAAGACAATCGTATATTGTAAATTCAACTTCGTTTTTGTCTATTCCAAAGCCGCTTGTTGAATTTCCCTGAGGATCAATATCCACAGATAATACCCGCTTGCCTTTCATTGCAAGGATTGCAGACAGATTTACATTTGTAGTAGTCTTGCCTACACCTCCCTTTTGATTGAAAACTGATATAACCTTTCCCATGCTTCACCTCTAAATCTTATTTTTAGGAATTTTTACCTTTAATTCTATATATTCGTCAAAATCGGTCTGTTCGAATTCAGCAGGTACACCTGATTTCTTTATTTCATTGAATGCATGCTTTATAGTATTGACATATATCCTGTAGTTGATGAAATTCTTTATAAGTCTCTTGTTCTTGACCTTTTTGTCGCTACATTTCTTTATTATATCATCAATTAGTTTTTCAGTCTCTTTTACAGTTAAATTATTTTTAATAATTTTATTTACCACATTTTGCTGTAAATCTTCATCCTTAAGTTTAAGGAGTGCCCTTCCGTGTCTTTCACTAAGGCTGTGGTCCACTAGGTTTGCCTTTACTACTTCTGGT
>JAUVAG010000047.1 GCA_030591825.1 Dethiosulfatibacter sp. | reverse complement strand
GATGGATTTGAACCTCAAAGGTCAATAACTAGAGCTGAATTTGTCAAGATTGTTGTTGAAGCCCTTGAAATAGAAAAGGGTGAAGTGGCTGGAACTGTATTCAATGATGTAAAAACAGATGATTGGTTTGCGGATTATGTGGAATGTGGTTATAATAATGACATTGTAACTGGAGATCCTGATGGAAGCTTCAGACCTAATGATATAATAAGCAGAAACGAGATAGCGGTTGTTCTAAGCAGACTTGGAGACAGTAGTGAAGCTGTGGAAGCAGTTGAACTTTCCTTTGACGATGTACTTGATATTCCAGAATGGGCTAGTAGTGGTGTTGAATTTGCAAACACCATGGAACTCATGAAAGGTTATGAAGACAATACCTTCAAAGGAGGCAATGCATTGTCAAGAGCAGAGGCTGCAGTGGTTGTCTACAGATATATGAATTATTCATTGAACAATCAGTAATCGGAGGCTCATTTTGAGAATAAACAAAAGATATTTGTTTGTTGTTGCGGTAATAAGCATGCTAATGCTTGTTGCCGCCTGCAGCAGCACTAGTGATACAGATGAAGTATTAAAAGATTCATTACCAAATGTAGTTTTATTGGTAACAAGGGATTATGGAAGTGAAGAGATATTGAAGGAAACAGTTGGATTTGAAAAATACTGGACTGTTTTAGATGCACTTGATGCAAATGCTGAAATAATCACTGAACATGGTGGCGGTTTTATTTCAGGAATCAATGGATTTGAATCATATTCCGAAGGTGCATCAGGGAAAAGGATGGACTGGTTCTATTATATAAATGGAATATGTGCCGATGTAGGTCCTCTCGACTACGACCTGAATGAAGGTGATGTCATATGGTGGGACTACCATGAATGGAAAAGCATGGACTCAACAAATTCTACTGTAATAGGGTCATATCCAGAGCCCTTCGTACACGGATATAGGGGAGAGGTTGCCGGAACAACAATTATGTGTTCTGTAAAAAACAGCGACCTTGCATCTGAACTTAGAGAAGCACTTATGGATAAAGGAGCAGCAACTGTTGAAATATCAGAAATAGACAACAGTATCATTGAAGACAGGGTAGGTCCCGTCATTGTATTGGGAGAATGGGAAGAACTGGATGGTGTTGAATATATTAACAAGTTCAATGAAGCCTATGAAAGAAACGGCACCTATATATATTACACCGGTGAAGGTCTTGAGCTTATGGACAGCAGCAATGAAAAAATAATGTCCTTAAAGGATGGAGCAGGAAGCATAATGTCCCATGGAGACGGTCTTGGAGATGAAAATCCATTGTGGATAATATCAGGTGTAGACAGTACAGGACTTGAGAAGGCAATAAAGCTGTTGACTGAAAACAGCGACAAAATATACAGTACATATAGTGTTGCAGTTGGAGACAATGAAGTTATAAAATTACCTATAAATAATTAAGGATGTGTTTATCTTGATACCTTTATACAGGGAAAAAGACAATTTAATCTACAAACTTCATCCGTTTACAATTGCGTTTTTCATTTTCGCGATTTTTTTTCTTTCATTGATTTTCACACATCCTGTTTATTTACTGAGTCTCCTTGCAGTTGTTTTTATACTGATTGTTGACTCGGGGAATTTTAAGGAATGGAAGGGATATCTTAAAATTGCTATTCCCTTAGTACTGATTATTATTATAATCAATGCATTGTTTGTAAGGGTTGGAAGTACGGTCATTTATTCAGGACCTAGACTGCCTTTTATAGGCAAGGTAAGGATAACACTGGAAGCGCTGGCATATGGAGCTGGAATGGGAGTAAGACTCATGACCATAATAAGCATATTTTGTTTCTATACATATACTGTTCAACCTGACAGGTTTATGAAGCTTTTCAGCAGGTTTGGGAATAAGACGGTATTCATTGTAACACTTTCCATAAGACTTTTTCCTCTTATGATCAGCGACTACAGAAGGATAATGGAGGTTCAAAGGTGCAGGGGAGTGAAAATTGACAGTGGTGGATTTAGGAACAGGATAAAGAACACCTTTCCTATCGTCAGTGTATTGCTTCTTTCGAGTCTTGAAAGGTCCTTTCAACAGGCCGAATCCATGTATGCTAGAGGATATGGTAGTGGAAAGAGAACTGTATACAATCGTGAGCTTTGGCGGATACGTGATTATATGATTATTACAATGACTGTTATTGCAATAATAGCAGGAGTGGCATCATATATTAAAGGCTTCGGAACCTACAGTTATTATCCGGTACTGACTCACTTTGATATTTCTGAATTCAACTTGCTTTACATAGTAATTACTGCATTGATATTTCCTGCAATACTTGACTGGGGGTGGAAAAAATGGCCGATATTAAAATTGAAAATTTAAATTATAGTTATCCAGAAACAGGGAAAAAAGCGCTAAATGGTATTAACCTGACTATACCTCAGGGGCAGTTTGTATTGATTGTTGGAGGGTCGGGAAGCGGTAAATCCACTTTGATACGTTCAATTGCAGGACTGGTTCCGGATTTTTACGGAGGAACCTGTTCAGGGAAGGTTGAAATAGATAATGTGGAAATTGACAAGATAGAAAGAAGGAAGCTGGTTCAGAAGGTGGGCATGGTATTTCAGGACCCGGAAAGCCAGCTGGTAATGACTGATGCAGAGCAGGAAATTGCTTTTGGGTTGGAAAATCTGGAGCTTCCCAACAACATCATGAAAAGAAGGATTATGGAAGTGACTAGCGCACTGTCACTTTCAGGATACAAGACAAGCTTCATTCCTGAGTTGTCCGGAGGGCAGAAGCAAAAGGTGGCCCTTGCTTCAGTACTGGCTATGCAGCCTGATATACTTTTGCTGGATGAACCCACTTCCCAGCTTGATCCAATTGCCGGTGAGGAAATACTGACAATGGTAAGAAGGCTCAACGAGGAAAATGGAATAACCATAATTCTGACGGAGCAGAAACTGGAGAGATGCTTTCATTTTGCAGACAGGATAATCGCCATGGACAAGGGCGAGATAATAAAGGACTGCACGGATGTTAGCAATATAGCCAACTGGGCTGTCAGGGAAAACAAACCTTTCATACCGCCTCTTTCCAAGTTGTTTGCAAATATCAACTATCCGAAAATACCTGTAACGGTAAAGGAAGGAAGGGAATTTCTTAAAAATGAATTCTTCCTGGAGGAAATTGAAAGCCAGGAGATAAATACATATGAGAATAAAGAAGTCCATGATGATTTACCAGAGGGAAGACCTATAATAGACATCGAAAATCTTTGGTTTACATATCCAAATGGCAGTGAAATTTTAAAAAATATAGATTTGAAGATAAAACTCAATACATTTACTGTGATAATGGGAGAAAACGGCAGCGGCAAGACGACTTTGCTTAAAAACTTGAACTGCCTTTTGAAGCCAGCTAGAGGACATATAAGGATTCTAGGACAGGATACAAAAATAATCACTGTAGAGGAACTGTCCTCCATGGTGGCTTATCTTTCTCAGGATCCAAACGACTATCTGTTCCTGCCCACTGTAAGGGAGGAAGTGAATTTCACCTTGAACAACCTGGGTTTGAAAGACGATGGAATAGTTGATGAAATACTTAGTAAACTTGGTATTGAAAAATTTGCAAACAGCAATCCCAGGGATTTGAGTACAGGGGAAAGGCAGCGTGTAGCTTTGGCGTCTGTACTTGTAACGAAACCCAGGCTTCTTCTTCTTGATGAGCCTACCAGGGGACTTGACTATCAGCTAAAGGAAAACCTTGGAGAAATACTTTTAAATCTTAGGGATGAAGGAACAACCATACTTATGATTGCCCATGATGTGGAGTTTGCTGCAGAGTATTCAGACGACATCATACTCATGGATGATGGAGGCATTGTTGAAAAAGGAAGCAAATATGAACTGCTGTCAAATTCAACTTTCTATTCACCACAGATCAGCAGGCTCTTTCACAATTACAGAAGAAATATAGTGACGTTGAAGCAGGGTGAAGAAGTATTGACTATGCTTAAAAAAGCTTGAAATGCATAACCCCTTCAAACGTTGGTGTTATGCTAATATGGAAGCTTTTGACGCGGACAACACTGCTTCGCAGATGACGCAGCGTAGCTGCTTTGTTGGCATAAGAAAAGATAAAGGAGATTTAAATGAGATCTAAAAGGATATTAATATGTACTTTATTGGTTTTTATAATGTCTTTAGCACCTTTGAATTATTCATATGGATATGACAGCAACATAATTGATGGCAGCCATAGAGCCATAGAAGATGCTGTGGATTATCTCCACGACATGCAAAACGATGATGGAGGATTTCCTGCAAAACAAGGAAGGGAAAGCAGTGTAGCGGTAACATGTTGGAGTGTATCGGCACTTGTTGCAGCTGGTGAGGATGTGGAAAGTAATTACTGGAAACCTGCAGGTAAAGGACCAGTTGAATATATTTTGAATACCGACAACGAACTTGAAGATACCGTTGAATATGTAAGGATTCTTCTTGCCTTGTCTGCTGCAGGCAGGAGTCCGGAATACAAGGGAGAAAGTCTGGAAGATAAGATTGTATCATTTCAACAATCCGATGGTCATTTTGCACAACTTGACAGAGGAGAGGACCTGATGATTAATTCTCATATGTGGTCCATAATAGCTTTGGAATCTGCAGGAAATGAAGATTACGACAGGGAAAAGGCAAGGGAATGGTTGACATCAAATCAAAATGATGATGGAGGCTTTGGTTGGCTTATTGGAGGAGAAAGTGATTCCGATGATACGGCAGTAGCTCTACAAGCACTTGTATTGCTTGGTGAAGACAAGGTAAACTCTTCTGCAATAGAAAAAGCATTGGATTTCATCAAGTCGAGACAGGAAGATGATGGTGGATTTAGTTCAAGCGAAATGATGGGCGATGAATCCAATTCTGCATCCGATGCATGGGTTATGCAGGGAATCATTTCAGCAGGTGAAGAGTATACAAGTTCTTTTTGGTCTGTGGAAAATGGCAATGTCAAAACGCATCTAATGGATCTGCAGAACAATGATGGTTCCTTTGACTGGAAGGAAGGCGTGAGTTCATCACCGGTGAAAATGACGGCTTATTCCATAATATCATTGTCCAACAAGCCTTTTCCTGTGAATGTGGACTTCAGTGAATTAAAAACTGTAGTAGAGATGTTTACAGACTTGGCAGCTGAACATTGGGCATATGATTCCATATCCTTTCTGGTTGAAGAAAATGTAATCAATGGTTATCCAGACGGTTCATTTAAGCCTGAAGGTTCCGTGAAAAGAGCGGAATTCACATCTATGTCTGTGAAGGGACTGGATTTTGAAAATGACAGTTACAGCAATGGCTTGACCTTCAAGGATGTAGAGGGTGATTTATGGTCATACAAGTATATAGCAATAGCATATAAAAAGGGTATAATCAATGGAAGATCTTCTGAAACTTTTGATCCTGACGGTCTTATAACGGGAGCAGAACTGGCTACAATGCTTGTGAACATAATGCCAGATGGTAAAAAGATCCATATTGAAGATGGAGAATATTGGTATTCAGGCTATGTATCTTTGGCTGAGGAATATGATTTGCTCTATCCTGGATTCAAGGCAAATGAAACTGCTACTAGAGCTCAATGTGCATACAGTATCAAAAGGATAATAGAATTTATAAAATAAACAAAATACAAAAAAACGGTTCTTTTTGTATTTTTGGAGAGATTAGGAGGGCTGATTGGATATGAAAAGGTTGACAGCATATATTGCTTTAATGGTAACATCAGTTTTAATACTTGTATTGAGTTTAATGCCTGACAGTCCATTCAATGAAATAAACTGGGCTCTTCTTTCTGTATTGATTGTGGGAATAGCGATTTTGATGTTTTTCATAAGTTTTGAAAAGAGAAGTGTCGATCCAAAGGAAATGGCATTGATTGCTACTATGGCATCTTTAGCAGGAATATCAAGGATTCCCTTTGCGGCTATTATGAGCGTCCAACCAACCACTTTCATAGTAATGATTACAGGGTATGTTTTCGGCGGCCAGACAGGATTTATAACAGGCGCGGTGGCTGCCTTGGTTTCAAACTTCTTTCTTGGACAGGGTCCATGGACACCTTGGCAGATGTTTTGTTGGGGATTTTGCGGGCTTTTGGCAGGATTTATTGGAAAGTTTTCGAATAATTTCAATCACAAAGCTTTTGCAGTATTGGCATTTGTGTGCGGCTACCTCTTTGGATGGGCCATGAACATATGGCATTGGGTTGGATTTGTATATCCTCTTACCATTAAGACTTTTATTGCAACATATCTGGCAAGCTTTCCATTTGACACTCTCCATGCAGTTGGAAATGTTGTGTTTTCCATTGTATTCGGTAAATCATTTTATTTGATACTGACAAGGTTCAAGCGGAGGCTCCATGTCAACAAAGAAAGATTATGATTTTGATAGTTGATTTAAATTAATAATCATAAAATACAAAACCCCGGTAATAATTGAAAAGTGATTATTACCGGGGTTGATTTTATCCATTTACAAGTAGTTCTAATTCATCGATAACTTTATTTGAACCTTCATGATTAACAAGTAGTTTTGAAAGCCTTTTTGTGTTCTTAATATACTTTTCCTTGCTCATGATCTTGTCCACAAGCCCAGGCAGTTTGTTTTTGTTGAAGTCCGACTTGTCTATGAACAAACCTGCATTGTTTATCTGTATTGAGTAACCGTTGTATTTTAGAAAATACACATTACACTTTACAACGATTTGAGGGGTGTCAGTCATTATGGAATTTACGATATCCTTGTTTTCACCGTTGTTTATGAATACAGCCGTATCAGCCAGTTGCTTTTTCATGTTAATGCTCTTTCTTACTGAAATGTTTCCATAGTCTGATTCTTCCAGTTTTGATGAAACCAGAATAACCTTGTAGTTTGAATTTTTGAAAGTCTGTATTGTTTCCTTAAGTAGAATATCCTGGTTCATGGATCTGATTTTGATGATTATTTTTTTCGATGATTTCAGTTTCTTTACAGGTTTGGTTTTTACAAAGGGTCCGGTGAAAATTATGGACTTACCGGCAAGTGGTTCAAGTTCATAAATACTTGGAACAAATTTCAAGTCGGATTTGTCAATGAAATCACAAATGGAATTATATTTAGGAATATTGTTTTTCTTATTGAAGATGTTGATGATCTCTATTGCATATTGGTCCTTTGAGAGGTATTCACAGAGAGGATAGGTAATGGTGCTGGCAATAGGTATTCCTCTGATCAGGGACGCTGATACTGCTGCTGGACGCAGGTCCGAATAGACTATGTCAGGGTTAAACATATCTATTGCCTTGATTATTGATTCAACATCTTTTTTATAATGTTTTGTGCTTACTGCTCCCATGATTTTCAAGGCATCTGAAAAGGAATGCATGCTTTCAACAAAATAGAACCAGTCTTTGGATTTTGAATCCTTTCCAGTCTTTTTTTTC
>JAUVAG010000287.1 GCA_030591825.1 Dethiosulfatibacter sp. | reverse complement strand
TTTCTTACACTGACTTTTTCTTTTATTTAAAAAAGTCCCAAAATTACTTTTGTTTGTTTCTTTGTTACATTATCAACTCTAAGAATTACGTTTGACTATGTGTTATTCTATTGTCTAGGTGCCATAATCGAGCAGCAATTATTTTTATTGCGACCAGTCTATGTCCGTTGTTATTGCTTGTGTTGCCCGTTTTGACAACTTGCGTAGTATATCATTTATACTCTACTGTGTCAACAACTCTTTTAATCTTTTTTCACTTATTTTTCGCTGCTTGTTTACTTGCTTTTTATACTGTTTTGTTTCCCGCTCCCTTTTGGGTGCTTTACTAGTATAGCGACTGTCCTTGCTTTTGTCAACTGTTTATTTCAGTTCTTTATTGTGCTTTTTTCAGCCGTTTTCTTCGCCCTCTTTTGAGGTGCTTTATCAGTATAGGGATTTACGGCCTCATAGTCAATGATTATTTTCATTATTTTCATGTTTTTTATCGAATAATGCAATTTTAAATTTTACTTACATATTTATATATATAAGCAGGAATTTACATCCTCATTAATTCTGTACTTTACCGCCTCTTAAATCGCATCTGATTCCAACGGTCGGATATCTCTTCCAAGGAAATCTAATGTCAAACAAGAAAAAGAAAAACCAGAATATATATCCAAAGCATTAAACTTTAAATAAATATCCTGATTCAAATTCCAAAATTATTCAGTTATCTATTTCCCGAATGTTTCCTTTACACTTTCAAGTCTCTTCCTTATTGGTACATTATAAGGACATCTAGGTTCGCAGACTCCGCATTTTATACAGTCCGACGCTTTTGAGAACATTCCTTCATATCTTTTAACGGCCCAATCGTTTAGGTCATATCTTTTAACATAGTTTTCCAAAAGCATTGCTCCCGGTATGTTTATACCCTGCGGACAAGGAAGACAGTAACCGCATCTTCTGCAGAAATCCGAGCCAAGTTCCTTTACCTCTTCATCTATTTCAACCATTTCCTCTTCTGTTAAAGGTGACAGGTTTTCTGCTACGGATGAATTTTCAACTACCTGTTCAACACTATCCATGCCGGGTATTGCAAGGGTAACAAAGTCTGTGTTAAGTATATACTTTATTGAAAGTACAGGCTTTGAGAAAGCTCCTCCTGCCACAGGCTTCATTATAATTACACCTATGTTCTTTTCAGCAGCCTTTATTAGAACCTCTACTCCCTGATCTTCAACAGGATTATATGGAAATTGATATGTCTCAAATTCTTCATAGGAAAGTGCCTTTTCAAGAATTTCATAATTGTGGCTTGTTATTCCTATATGTCTTATTTTACCTTCTTCCTTGGCTTCAATCAAAGCCTTTAAAGCTCCGTCCTCAGAAACCACATCCGAAAACTTGCCTCTGGTACTGGTATCATGGACCTGATATAGATCAATATATTCAACTCCAAGAGCTTCCAGACTGTCGTTTATATTCTTCTTCATGTCATAATAGTTGTATGCCTGGGCCTTTGTCGCTATGATGAAGCTTTCCCTACCCACTTCCTTAAGCGCATTTCCTATATAACTTTCACTGACACTGTATGCTCTTGCAGTGTCAATAAAATTGATTCCCTTGTTTTTGCACTCCTTGATTATCTCAAGAGCACCTTCCTCTGAAACTCTCTGAATAGGTATGCCGCCAAGTCCTATTACCGAAACTTCTAATCCTGTCTTTCCTAGAGTCTTAAATTTCATGAATTCCTCCTAACCGAAATATGAGTTAAAAAGCTTTTTTACATAAACAGCGTCAAAGTACTCCGTTTCCTTGTATGCAGTTTCCTTGTCGTGATTCCTAATAGACATGGCTATGGAATTCAGCGATTGTACATGCCACTTTGGATTCTCACATACATATTGAATATATCTTAGAAATCTTACTATTACATCGTTAAGCTCTTCAAGCATTCCTGTTAGTATTTCATTTCTGCATACATCTCTGATTATTTTAAAAAACTCATAATCTGCAGCTATATATTTCAAATAGTCGCTGCTGCCGTTGTACTTTTCCATTTCATATGCAATTTCAATAAGCCTTGCAGCTTGTTCAGGCGATGCATGCTCCGCTGCCAATTCGGCGGCATAGGCCTCCATCTTCTTCTTAACCTGATAAGCGTTTTTCACTTCCTTTATGTCTATCTGCGTTACATACGTTCCTACTCTCGGTATCATATTTATCATAGACCTGTTTGACAATCTTAACAAAGATTCTCTTACAGGAGTTCTGCTTATATTGAATTCCGTTGCTATCTTCTTTTCCTCTATTATATCCCCCGGTTTGTACTCCAAGTTCAATATCCTATCTAAAACTGTGCTGTACACATGATCATTTATATTTCTTACTTCCATTTTCCCTCCTAGTATTAGATTGATATATTAACACTACATATAGTATAGCATAACCTTGGTTTTATTGTTATATCAAGTTGTTTTTAGTTCGTTTTCAGACCTTATTGTTACTTTTAGCACCATGAAAAGCATTGTTTTTTTGTTTATGTTAGTATCAGTTAGCAAGCAGTCCAAATCACTCCTTTCAAGCAACTCGTTAACATTAGCAGAGATATTGTTCCACATTCCAACGAATTCACCAAGCTACTCTTTCCCTTCATTTGCAATATTATAATACTTTCTTTTAGGTCCAAGAGAAGATTTTGCGAATTTAGAAGTAATAAAACCTTTGCTTTGAAGTCGTTTTAATTGAATATCATCATACACTTCGATAGCTTTAATCTGAACTCAAAAACATGAAAACACCTGCAAAACAATCTTTCACAGGTGTTTCTCCTACTTCTAGTATTCAATAACAACAATCTTCAATAGCTATACATCATAATGACTTTTTATATTTATAAGAGATATGCTTTACATACTCATCTCCATTTCGAGATAGATATACTTCCTTATTTTCATTTACAAAACCAGGCACCGATCCTCCACTAATTACGCAATCCACGGCAGGAACATTTAATCTTGCATCCTCTCCGTCACTGAAGGCACTGCTTAAGTAGCCACCTCCAATTTTACTGACGGTGATTTCAACCTTCTCAGCAGACAATGCCTTACCGTTTTCATCTTCAAAATGT
>JAUVAG010000334.1 GCA_030591825.1 Dethiosulfatibacter sp. | reverse complement strand
GCGATGAAATTTTCCAAACCACAAAGACTGCATTTATCCGGTGGGGTATGGATGAAACCGAAGATCTCGACAAGGAAATCCTGTTTGAACGCCATTTGATCAGCCAATAAAGGGAAAATTCTTCGCCCCGGGAGAAATTAAAAAGGACCAGAGACTAGAAAGGCTTCAAGGAGTATACATACCTTTCTTCACCTATGATTCATCATCGAATACTGCCTATACGGCAAAGAGGGGAACATATTACTATACTACGAGAACAAGGGTAGTAAACGGCAAGACAGTCACAGAAAGGGTAAGACATACCAGATGGACCACTGTCAGGGGAGTGTATTCCAACTTTTTTGATGATGTACAGGTGAACGTGTCGAAAAACATAGACGACGACCTTGTGAAAAAAATGGGAGGATACAACCTTGGAAAGCTACTTCCATACAAGGCGGAATACATGTCCGGATTCATAGCGGAAAAGTACAGCTTGTCACTAAACGACGGCTGGTACAAGGCAAAGATGGACATAGATGACAGGATAGACAATGGAATAAGAAGACAGGTTGGAGGAGACGAATTCAGACTTCTCAACAAGAGTACTGACTATGGAGAAATAAAATACAAACATGTATTGCTTCCAATGTGGATGTCAGCCTACAAGTTCAAGAAGAAGATATACAAGTTTCTTGTCAATGGCCAGACTGGAAAGGTAAGCGGAGAATATCCTAAATCTCCAATTAAGATTGCAGGAGTTGTACTTACAGTATTACTTTTAGGTTTTCTTATCTATCTGTTGATTTCCAATAGATAGACATCTGTAATCAAAGCAGACACAATACGGAATTACAATGTTTCAAGCGTTTTTGTATATTATTAACTTTTGTGGTATGAGAAAAACACCTTGTTTAATAAGGCTTAAGAGCGAACATCCATCCCTATCTAATTAAATAAAAAATATTAGCTAATAACATATTTAAAGTAAGTTAAAGCGTTGAAAAACTTCCTTTAATAGGGTATAATGTCTATTATAGGAGAACTTATGGCTAAAATAATTTTTATACCTGAAAACACAAAAAGCAAATCATACAAAAAAATATATAAATATGCACTATCCCATAGACCCGACCATATATTCAAGGTTTGCGTCAATAGTGGAGTTAGACAGCCGAATGTACTGGAGTGCAGCGGGTTTAACGGTGAAAATAGTGACAGCTGGATTATGAAAGCACTTGTAAAGCTGACTGAGAAAGTAAATTTCGTTGAAGATGAAGTTATGTTTTTAACTGAGGAAATTTACACCAACCAGCTGAAGGTTTGGTTTACAAACTATTCCGTACCTCTGGACGGAATGTCCAAACAAGAGATAAACCAGACTATTAACAATACATTAAGAAGAATCGCATAAGAACAGTGTGGAAATAAAAGTTTCTGCACTGTTTATTTTTTTGCTTAAGAAAGCTAAATATACTTCATTTGTGGTATAATTATTCATAGGATGAAAACATATTCATGATACTGATTCAATGACTTGTATATTATTACTCAGAAGAAAAATTTTTCATGGGAGGATTTTATGGAAGACATCATTAAAATTGTAATTGCCCTAGGAGGAAATGCACTTCAGGATAAGACTAAACCACCAACGGCGGCGGAACAGCTGGAAGTAGTAAGGATGACATGTGAAACATTGGCAGGAATCAGTTGCAAGGGTTTTGAAATTGCAATTGTACATGGAAACGGACCACAGGTTGGAAGGATTATGCTGGCGTCCGAATATGCAAAGGACCTTACTCCTGCAATGCCTTTTGATGTATGCGGCGCCATGAGCCAGGGATATATTGGATACCATATCCAACAGTGCTTGAGGCAGGCTCTTAAGAAAAAATGCCATGACGTACCCGTTACAACTATCATCACCCAGGTTGTAGTGGATGAAAACGACGAAGCATTCAAGCATCCCAGAAAGCCAATAGGCCCCTTCTATAACAAGGAGGAAGCTGATGGAATTGCTGGGGAAAAGGGCTATGTCATGAAGGAAGATGCGGGACGAGGTTGGAGAAGAGTAGTAGCTTCACCAATTCCCATAAGGATAGTTGAGGTCGATACCATAGGCAGGCTATGGAAATCCACTATAGTTATCATGTGCGGCGGAGGTGGAATACCAGTCGTTGAGGACGGTATTGGTGGATACCATGGAATAGCTGCAGTAATAGACAAGGACCTGGCAGCCGAAAGACTTGCAGAAGAAATGGGTGCCCACGTACTTCTCATCCTTACAGAGGTGGACAAGGTGGCGATAAACTTCAACAAGCCAGATCAGAAGGACCTTGACAGGATCTCCTGCGAAGAGGCAAAACAGTATATGGAAGAAGGTCACTTCGCACCTGGAAGCATGCTTCCTAAGGTAAAGGCGGCAGTTATGTTTGCTGAGTCGAAACCAGGAAGGAAATCTATAATCACATCACTGTACAATGCAGAAGATGCCCTGGAAGGACTAAATGGCACATTGATTTACGCTAAAGAAAGTTAAATATGCAAACCACCTTGAAGCATTGGTGATTTGCGGTTAATGATGTACTTGCAAAGGATGACGAGATGCTGAGTTAAAGACTTGCAAGACTCGCAGGCAGATTAAAGGAAATGGGATACTAAATCCCAATCCCCAACTTTTTTATCCTATACTGCAGTGTCTGTC
>JAUVAG010000024.1 GCA_030591825.1 Dethiosulfatibacter sp. | reverse complement strand
GTGTTATTTCTTTTACAAAATCATCTTTTTTCTTAGCCATTTTATACTTCCTTTTATAAATTATTTTTCCAAAAAACAAAAAAACCATCCCTTTTGTTTTTCGACAAAGAGACGGATATCCGCGGTACCACTCTAATTACTGCTTTTGCAGTCACTCAATCATTTAACGGTTTTAGCCGTTCAGGTTTTAGCCTGAATGCTCGGAGTCAGGTTCACTACTGCATTGGACAGGAATTCTCACCAACCATTCCCTCTCTATAGTCTTACAGCATCTACTATTCTCTTCAAAGCTTATATTTAGATAATTAAAAGTTTACTAGATAAGCTATTTATTGTCAAGAAGAACAATACTTTCCGATGCAATACCTTCTTCTCTTCCTACAAAACCCAACTTTTCAGTTGTAGTTCCCTTTATGTTTATCCTGTCTTCCTCCACCATCATAACTCTTGAAAGTATTTTTTTCATTTCATCTATATGAGGTGATATACGGGGCCTTTCAGCCATTATTACATTATCGATGTTTACAACAACATAATCTCTGTTTACAAGTTCCACAACCTTTTCCAAAAGCTTCAAGCTTGAAATATCCTTATAGGCATCGTCACTGTCTGGGAAATGCTTCCCTATGTCACCCTTTCCCATTGCTCCTAAAAGGGCATCCATTATGGAGTGTACAAGTACATCTGCATCAGAATGTCCAAGAAGTCCCTTTTCATGAGGAATTTCAACGCCACCAAGTATTAACTTTCTGTTTTCAACAAGCTTGTGTACATCATATCCTAATCCAACACGCATATGCTACATCTCTCCCTTTAACAGGTACTCGCCATAGACAAGATCCTTAGGCATTGTTATCTTTAAGTTAGAATGGCTATTTTCGACTATATGGACATCAAAACCAAAATATTCAAGTATTGATGCTTCATCAGTAAACTGAACGTCTAAATCAACAGCCTCTCCCACCATTTCAAGTATCAGTCCATAATTGAAACATTGGGGTGTCTCCGCATTCCATAGAACACTTCTATCAAGAGTTTTGACTATTTTGCCTTCTTCTGCCACCTTTATGGTATCTACAGTCTTGGAACATACCACTATTGATTTCCCTGACAATGTCTGCCTTATGGCTTCTTTTATAACAGCACCCTTTATGAAGGGTCTTACTCCGTCATGAATCAACACATATTTAGTATCAGACTTAAGAGATTCAAGACCTCTCAGAACTGATTCAGTTCTGGTAGCTCCTCCCTTAACAGTATTTACCGTCTTCTTAAAGGCATATTTTTCTATTATTTCTTTTTCAACAAATTCAATTCCTTCAGCATCGCACACGACAGTTATACTGTCAACATTTTCAATTTCATCAAACTTCTTGATGGTATGATATAGTATGGGCTTGTTCCCAAGGAGCATATACTGTTTTTTCACATCAGATGATAATCTTTTTCCACTGCCTGCTGAAGCTATTACAACTGCAATTTTTTCCATTTAACATTCACATCCAAACCTGCAAAATGGATTCCGGTTTCCCAAAATCCATTTTCATTTCATTTTATGTAGCTGCTTTGTCTTTATCTTTGTCTTTGCCTTACTTGTTAAATTTTGCGAAAATCATTCTTCCTGCAGCAGTCTGTAGTACGCTTGTTACCACAACATTTAATGTTTCACCAATATGCCTCTTTCCACCGTCAACAACTATCATTGTTCCATCATCAAGATATGCAAGACCCTGACCTGCTTCTTTTCCATCCCTGACAACCTGGATTGTCATTTCTTCTCCTGGAAGAACCACTGGTTTAACTGCATTTGCAAGTTCGTTAATGTTCAGAACCTGTACTCCATGGAATTCAGCCACTTTATTCAAGTTATAGTCATTTGTAAGTACAACTCCATCCATGTATTCAGCAAGCTTTAAAAGCTTGGTGTCTACCTCGTTAACGTCCGGAAAATCCTTGCTCTCGATTCTAACACTGATTATCTGCTCATTCTGAAGCTTATTCAGAATATCAAGACCTCTTCTTCCTCTGTTCCTTTTGAGACCATCTGATGAATCGGCTATGTGCTGAAGCTCAAGAAGAACGAATTCCGGAATAATCAAAGTACCTTCAACAAATCCAGTTTTGCAAATATCCGCTATTCTCCCGTCTATTATTACACTGGTATCCAAAATCTTCGGTGCTGATACATTACTGTCCTTGTCCTGTTTGTCAGATTTCTGATTTAAGTTTAACTTGTTACCTATAAGCGTAGATGCAAACTCATCGCCCTTTCTCGTTGCAATTGATACACCAAGATATCCAAAAAACAAATAGAAAATTGCAGACAAGGCAGTACCTAAAAACGGTATGCGTAAATTGTACAAAGGTTGACTTATAAGAAATGCTATAATCAATCCTATTATCAATCCTATGGAACCTATCAATATGTCATTGGTCTGGAACTTCAATAATTCACTTTCGAAGTTATCACCTATTCTCTCTCCCAGAATTTTCATTTTTGGCGATGCTAAAAATAAAATAAAACCAAATATAATTCCAAAAAATGCAAATATAAAAATAATATTCAAGTCAAAGTTCTTAAAAAGCCCAAGATTATCCAATACTGCTGCAATGCCGACACCAAAGAAAATTCCAATAATTGTCAAAACAATTCTTACAATTTTGTTAATCATATTTCCACCTCCCCCCATTAATCTACAATTACTTTAACACAATATTAAAATAAAAACTATAGAAAATTAGTTTTTATTTTTACGATTCTATTATATTTTTCTTTTCTTTAATTTACCTTAAGATGAAAGTAAGAATTAGGAAGTTATCCTAATTCTTTTCAATAATATCTTCTATTTTACTATTCATGAAATCCGCACTGCTTCCTTCCACCAAGATCAGTTCACTTATAAGTATCTGCTTAGCATTGTTAAGCATTTTCTTTTCACCAGAAGACAAACCCTTTTCCTTGTTTCTAAAAGCAAGGTTTCTTACTATTCTGGCAACTTCGTATATGTCACCGCTTTTCATTTTATCCAAGTTTTGTCTATATCTCTTGTTCCAATTCAATTCCGTGATTTCAGTATCCTGCTCCAAAACAGTATAAACCTTGTTGACATCAGTATAATCAATTATATTTCTAACCCCTATGTCATCTGCGTTATCAATAGGTACCATCAACTTAATATCACCTAAAGGCATTGCTATCACATAGTATTTTCTGATTTCACCGAGTATTTCTTTCTCTTCAATAGATTCAATGACACCTGCTCCATGCATAGGGTACACAATCTTATCTCCTAAATTATACATTCAATTACCTCCAACAGTCATTATACCATTTTCATGTATTTTTATTAAACACTAATTTTATCACCGAAGAAACCGGTTGTCAATAAATTATTTTAGTTTTTTAAAACAAATATTCTACTGCCTCTTCAACACTCCTGACTCCTATTATTTCAATGCCGTCAGAACTCTTTATACTTTCCATATTTATTTTTGGAATCAACACTTTTTTGAAGCCAAGTTTCTTTGCTTCATTTATCCTTTTTTCTATCTGGCTAACTCCTCTGATTTCTCCTGTCAATCCTACTTCTCCAATTATTATGGTATGAGAATCACAAGCCCTGTCCCTGAAGCTTGATATTATGGCACAGAGTATTGCAAGGTCTACTGATGTCTCCCTAAGCTGGAGCCCACCAATTACATTTACATAGGCATCGCAGTTTTGAAGCTGCATCCCCATCTTCTTTTCCAGAACAGCCATTAACATGGATGTCCTGTTGTGATCCACTCCCGTTGTCACCCTTCTAGGCATTCCGAGGGATGATTGGCTCACTAGAGCCTGAATCTCTACAAGTACAGGTCTTGTTCCCTCTATGGAAGATGTTATAACCGTTCCTGAATTCTCCTTGTCACTTTTTTGTACAAATATTTCTGAAGGATTTTGTATTTCAACAAGACCCTTGTCCCTCATTTCAAACACACCTATTTCATTTGTGGAACCGAATCTGTTTTTCACAGCTCTAAGAATACGATATGTCCCCATATTATCACCTTCAAAATACAGCACTGTGTCAACCATATGTTCCAAGACCCTAGGTCCAGCTATGGATCCTTGCTTAGTAACATGACCAACTATAAAGGTTGCAAGTTTTGAAGTCTTTGTTATATTTATAAGAGCTGTAGTTGCATCCTTCACCTGACTTACACTTCCTGGAGCCGATGTTATTTCTGGATTGTAGGCTGTCTGAAT
The DNA here is from genome assembly GCA_030591825.1 of Dethiosulfatibacter sp. Classification (GTDB taxonomy): domain Bacteria; phylum Bacillota; class Clostridia; order Tissierellales; family Dethiosulfatibacteraceae; genus Dethiosulfatibacter. The sequence continues at coordinate 4,640 of JAUVAG010000024.1, read as the reverse complement.
TGAATCCAATATGAGAACATCAGGAGAAAGTTTTTTAACCCATTCCTTAATTATGGTCATATCGGTTTCTGCAAGTATGTTAAAATCAGCATTTAAAATTTCAAGCCTTTCAGCTCTAAGCTTAAGTTGACTTGGAGATTCCTCCCCTGATACATAGAGTACAGTCTTGCCACTTAAAGATACAACACCTGCAGTCTGCATCAAAAGTGTGGACTTTCCTATTCCAGGATCTCCTCCTACAAGAACAAGGGAGCCTCTTACAATTCCTCCACCAAGTACACGATTGAATTCCTCTATGCCGGAATCGTATCTGTTTTCTCCTGTTATTTCAATTTCCTTAAGGGATACTGGCTTTCCACCTGATATTCCTACAGTCTTGTCGTTCTTCGATTTTGCTATAGTTTCTTCCACAAATGTATTCCAGGTTTCGCAGGCAGGACATTTTCCCATCCACTTAGCAGATTCGTAACCGCATTCCTGACATATGAATTTAGTCTTCTTCTTCGCCATTTATCTTCCTCAGCTGTGACATGATACTATTTCACCGTATACCATGATGTGATAGTCATTATTTTCGTATTTTTCCTTTATAAACTCTTCCTTAATGAGTTCAGGCTCCAGAGTCTGCCTGTATACTATCTTGCATTCATAGTGAAGATTGCAGTCCTTTATTACTGGAGTATCAACAATATCTCCATCCTCAAGTTCAATCATGCACTCTTCAAACTTGTCATAGTTTCTTCCAGATTTTTTCCCGCAAAACGCAAGCTCTTTGACAAGCTGACCTTGGAGGGGAAAGCTGACTGTAAACTCATTTGTTTCCTTTAACAACTTATATGTAAATCTGGAATATCTTACAGCTGCTATAAAAATAGGCTTGTTCCACATTTTCCCTATAAATCCCCAGCCTATAGTCATGGTATTGACACGTTTTATCCCCTTTACAGTCAAAAATGCACCACCTTTGGAAAACTGTTCAATGGCCTTTGATGAAAAATCAAGATAATTAAGCTCCATAAATACCTCCAAAAATAAATAATTTAAGAAAATTTCAATAAATAATGACTATTATAACATAAACAAGTGTATATATTGATTGTTATAGTAAAATTTGATAAAATAAACCTATATTTATTTTGAGGAGTATATAATGAGAAAAATTCTGACAATTGAAAAAACACTATTTATATGTGCTCTTGCTCTACTTGTATCAATAATCTGGATCGACCAGTACACAAACATAGTAGATCTTATGATCGATTTTTTTGGACTGAATGAAGCCAACGGCAATAGCATTATTAGTACCGGAGTAATTGTAATCATACTTGCTGTATATCTAATTGGCTTCAGACTCTATAAGAAAAACGTTATTGAAAAAGACGATATTCTAATTAATTTTTTTGACAACACTGACGATGCAATAATCATTGTGAAAAACAACATAATAAGCAACGGCAACAACAAAGCAGTCGAAATACTGAAAGCAGGCAACTTCAGCAAACTGAAGGGAAAAAATATTCACGAATTCATAACTACAAACCTGGTTGCATTTGATACAAAATCAAAGAGGGAAACTAAATATGCTCACATTTCAACAATGGATGGAGAATATATGGAGTCTCTCATATCCATCACAAATTTTATATCCGACAAAAAAAAGCTCACTCAGATAAAGATTCACGACAACAAACTCATTTCTTCAATAAACAATATATCAAATGACGAGGAAAATCTATTGACCTTCATATCAAAGGAGACAAACATAGGCTTTTTCAACTGGGATATTGATTCAGACTACTTCACCTACAATAAAGTGTTCCAGAACCTCACCTCTTCTTCCTTTGTGAAACCCAAGGATTTCATTAATTCAAGCAAGTTACATCCAGAAGACAGTGTTCTCTTGAGAAACGAAATGAAATACTGCGAATCAAACGAAGACTACAGCTTTACACTAAAATTCAGACTTGAAGAAAAGGAAAATAAATGGAAATGGTATACCCTCAAGGCAAAGCATTCCAATACAGAAGACATGAATCATATAATGGGGATTATAATAGATTTTCATGACTACAACAGTTCCGACTATAAATACAACCTTCTGGAAAACCATGCTAATATAGGAAGTATGAAATTCGACAGACAAAACAAACTCTATCAGAATTTCTCACTGGAAGCTTTAAAGATACTTAACATGAACGACAAAACTTTGATAATGAAAGAAAAAGCACTTATGAGCCTTTTCAAGCCAACTGAGAACGATTTGGATAGTGAGGAAAGAATATACACTTTAATAAATGCTAACAAGAAAGTAAAACTTCTCCAGATAAGCGACAAGGAAGACAACAACAGATATGACAACTGCCTTGTTTTCGACATAACTGATTCCTGGCAAAAAGAGGATGAACTTTACAAGACATCCTTTGCCGTTAACAAGTCCCTGGAAGAAATTTATTTCACTGACATGGAAGGATATGTAATATATGCAAACGATGCAGCTAGAAAAAGCTTTGGAATATCAGTTCATGACTATAACAATAAAAAAATTATGGATTTCAATACTAACATAGACAACAGATGGTGGAACCAGATACTTCTTCCTAATATTAACAGAAACAGGATCTTCTCATTTGAATCCTTTATTAAAAGCTCAAGGAATTCATCTATCAAATACATCGAAATCCAAAACAACCTAATATCAAACAAGAATCATCAGTATATTTGCTCATTCGTAAGAGATATAACATCCAGAAAAAAATTCGAGAAAGAACTGAAGCACGTAGCTACTCATGACCAACTTTCAAAAATCTACAACAGAAACGGAATATACGAAAATATGCAAGACATGTTCAAGAAAGACCAGTTCGCAGTATTAATGATAGATCTTGACGACTTCAAGCCTGTCAACGATACCTACGGACATGATGCAGGAGACATGGTAATAGCTACTCTGGCAAAACGTCTAAGTACCAGCGGACCGCATGGTTCCCTTGCCGGAAGACTATCAGGAGATGAGTTTATACTGGTCATACCTGATTACGGTGACATTGAAACTCTTGAAGAAATAATAAAAGAAGTATATCACTCAATCACCATGAAATACATAATATCCCAAGGTGTCTGCAAAGTTGGCGCAAGCATGGGAATATCTCTTTATCCTGAAGATGGAAGCTCAAGAACAGAACTCTTCAGAAAAGCCGATGAAGCAATGTATTCAGTGAAAACAAGAGGCAAGAGTGGATACGCAATGTACAGCAACATGCTGTAGACGAAATGAAAAATTTGTGTTAGTATTGTGTAAAACATTTCAGAATTATATGAGGTATAAAGATGCAAAAAATAAACATATGTATTGATATAGACAGCACTGTCACAATGCCAGACTACTGGGTTAAATATGCCAACGACTATTTTGGTACGGACTATGTATATAGCGACGACACAGTGGAAGACTATTTCAAGGACAATGAATTCGACTACAAGAAATTCGATGATTTTTACCACAAATTTTCAGACCAAATGCACGAAACGGCAACCATTCGCCCCTTTGCTAAAGATACCATAGACAGTATGAAAGAATTCAGCAACGTATACTACGTTACTGCAAGGGAAAGCCATATAGAACCTATAACAGTTCAATGGCTTAAGAACCACAGAATTTATTCACAGGTATACCATCTGGGATCCTTCGAAAAAAATGACAAGGCCAATGAACTTAATTGTGATATTTTCATAGAAGATAACCTGGAAACTGCAAAGCAGCTGGCAGGAGACAATATCAGGGTGATTCTTATAGACACAGGCTTTAACAGATATGAAAATCCCGAAAATATTGAAAGAGTATACAATTGGAAAGAAATACACGATTCAATAAAAAAATACTGCGATTTAAAATTTAACAATTGACAAACTCTGTTGTTCTCTATATTATATATACGGAATATTAAATCCTTTAACTTAGTCCGAGAGACCAACAAGGAGATAAACAGAGTATATGAAATTATACAAACTTCTTGCCTTGCGAGAAGTTTTTTTTGTCTCTTAGACAACATTCTCATAAGTCGCGATAATCAAAACAAATTTATGGAGGTTTGCATGTCTGCAAATAAAATCAATCAAGAACAATCATCACTAAGTATTACAGGTACAAAAAAGATAGTCCTTGGGCTTCAGCACCTTTTAGCCATGTTCGGCGCTACAGTGCTGGTTCCCATACTAACAGGACTCGACCCTTCCCTGGCACTTTTAAGTGCAGGTCTGGGAACACTTATGTTCCACTTTATAACTGGTGGACAGGTACCTGTATTCCTCGGTTCAAGCTTCGCATTCATTGGAGCAATAGCAATGACACTGTCTTCCGACGGAATTGGCGCTGTGAAAGCAGGAGTCATCGGAGCAGGAATAATCTACACATTAATGTCTCTAGTAATAAAATTGGTTGGTGTAGAAAAAGTTAAATCCTTCTTCCCACCAATAGTTACAGGTCCCGTAATCATGGTAATAGGTCTTAGACTAGCACCAGTAGCTTTGGGAATGGCTGGATATTCATACGATACAGCTACACAGATAGGTACATTTGATGTTGCATCGATAACAGTAGCTGCTGTGGTTATTTCAACAATGATAATAGTATCAATATTTGC
>JAUVAG010000279.1 GCA_030591825.1 Dethiosulfatibacter sp. | reverse complement strand
GTCTTTATCTTTATATCAATATTCGTTTTTTTATCAAATACTATTAAATACATATGTTTTTCAAGTTTTGATATATACTTGCTACGTTTTTCTTCGATCCACATATCAAATTCATATGAATTTGATATGTGGAAATTATCCATAAAATTAATATTGTCTCTATTCAATGATTTCAGTAGATATGATTCATCAAATTCAACTAAATAGTCAAGTCCTTCCATAATAAACAATTCTCTATTCAATTCAACAGTTGACCTATTCAATTCTTTAAAAATATTTTTATTTAGTATCTTTCGTAGTATATAAATTGCATTTCTTAAATTTTTTTTGCTGATTTCAGGACTTGCTTCCGGCCAAAAGTATGAACATAATCTTAATTTCTCCATTTGTCCTTCCAGCAAAAGCATGTACAATAATCCTTCCGCTTTTTTCAAAGGAATTTTTACTGTCTTATTATCCATCGTTATCTTTGGTTCTCCTAATAAATCAATACTAATTCTATCCATATCTTATCCTTCACCAACATTTTGTGTACCATAAAACCCACTAAAATACAATCCAGTGCACTGCAAAAACAGTGCACTGGCAAGTTGATTCCAATTGTCAATTATTTTTAACGAGGAGCCACTCCATCAGGTCCAAATGTAACAAATTCAGCCGGCTGCCACCACAATGGCACCTTGATTGAGTCCGTTGTAAGTTTTCCTTTTCCGTTCGCTACATCTTTTGCCGTTTCGTATCCTGCCTGGGCATGTCTGATTACTCCGATTCCAGAGTCTACTGTAAGGGCTGCATCAAGTCTTATATCTGCTTCAATTGATCCATCTGCTATCATTGTTACGCCTGTATGTACTGCCTCTCCCATTGAGTAGTTTGCTTGGATTGCTATCAAGTCACACCCTGCTGCACAGTTAAGAAGTGCATTCAAATATGGCCAGTCTGATATAAGGTCTCCGCCGTCTTTCATGTTTTCAGACTCGAATGTTGGATTTACTATTGATCCAGAGTCAAGATTGTCTCTTGAGAATGCTACTGGTCCTTTAATTTCGCCTTTCTTGATCAGTTCATTTACTGCAAGTCCGAATTTTCTTCTCTGTCCAAATCCCATGTAGCAGATTCTTGCTGGAAGTCCCTCTATTGGCAAATTCGCTCTTGCAAGCTTTATCCATCTGTCAACAAGTGGGTCGCCTTTGCATATTTCCAGTGCAAGATCATCTGTCTTTCTCAGATCTTCAGGATCTCCTGACAGACATGTCCATCTGAATGGTCCTCTTCCTTCGCAGAATAATGGTCTGATATATTCAGATACAAATCCTGGAATTGTCATCGCTTCTGCTTCTGGCATTCCTGCATCCCTGCATTCTTTTCTTATGCTTGTTCCATATTCGAATACCTCTACGCCTTTTGCATAGAATTTGTTCATTACTTTTAGATGTCTTAGCATTGTTTTTCTTGCATCATCAAGATATGCCATTCTATCTTTTGATCTATATTCGTCTGCCTCTTCTCCTGTATATCCTGATGGTATGTATGATATTGGATCGTGACATGGACACATTTCACTGATTATGTCAGGCATGAATCCCTTCTCATAGGCTTCTTCAAATACATCTGCAGCATTTCCTACTATTGCAACTGATGTTGGCTCTTTCTTTTCTTTTGCTTCATTTACTATCTTAATTGCTTCGTCAAGAGAATATACTTTCTGGTCAAGGTAATTTTTTTCTATTCTTCTGTCTATTACTCTTTCGTCAGCATCTACTATGATTGCTATTCCACCGTGCATCTTCATTGCCCAGCTTTGGTTTCCGCCCATTCCGCCTGCTCCTGCTGTTAGGTATACTCTTCCTGACAAATCATTGTTGTATCTCTTTATTGCTATTGCTGAAAGAGTTTCAAATGTTCCCTGGATAACTCCCTGTGTTCCTATATATTCCCATGGTGCTGCAGTATACTGTGCAAATATTGTAAGGTTCTTGTCCTGAAGGTCATAGAATGTTTCCCAAGAAGCCTTCATTATATTTGTTGTAGCCATTACAACTCTTGGTGCAAGCTTGTTAGTTTTGAATATTGCTACAGGCATTCCAGACTGAACAACCAATGTTTCATTGTTTTCAAGTTCTTTCAATGATTTAACGATTGCATGATATGATTCCCAGTTTCTTGCACATTTTCCGTTACCACCGTAGATTATTAGAAGTTCTGGAATCTCAGCATTTTCCATATTGTTTTCAAGCATTCTCAAAAGTGATTCCTGTTTCCATCCTTTACATCTTAGCGTTGATCCTCTTTGTGCCTTTACTTCATATAGTATTTCAGGCTTATTATTTATTGTAGATTCGCTCATCATTACTCCTCCTGATTTATTTGATTATATATAAAGCAATATTCATGCCAATGTTTTCCTTTTTAGAAGTCCCTTTTTTCAACACTTTTAGGATATCGTTTTCACACCTTGGAAATTTAACGTATAATTTTTATACGCTCATTCTCTCAAAGCCTTTGTTTTAAAGCACTGTTTTTTTAATGTCCTGTATAGTTTTTATTCAATTTATTTAGAAAACCCATTGAACATTTAACAAAAAAGTAAATTTTTACAAAGAAGAAGTATATAAATTCATATACTTCTTCTATTACAATGTATTTACTAATATTCACAACAATCATTTTCTTTGTTGATATCAAGTTTTTTAACTCTATATATAAGACTTTGCCTTATTATTCCCAAATGTTCAGCTGATTTTGTTATATTCCAATTGTATTTATTCAAAGATTCAACTATTAGTTTTCTTTCTATCTCGTTCAATGTATTTGGGAGTGAATTCAAGCTTTTTTTATCTGTACTCTTATCTTTTAGTATTTTATTCTTTTGAAAGCTTGGCAAGTGTCCCGATTCAAGTCTTTTTTCATTTTCGCCTGCACTCATTACCAAATTCTCAATTACATGTTCAAGCTCTCTTATATTACCGGGCCATCTGTATTCAAATAATAATTCCTTTAACTCCCTTCCTGTTTCATCAACGTTTTTGTTTAGGATACCATTATACTTATTGATAAAATAAGTGGTCAGGAAACTTATATCTTCTTTTCTTTCACGTAACGGTGGAATCATTAAACAAAGCCTTGAAATCCGGTAATACAAATCCATCCTCAATCGTCCTTCATTC
>JAUVAG010000005.1 GCA_030591825.1 Dethiosulfatibacter sp. | reverse complement strand
TATATCATCGTGATATATTCGGAAGCTTTTTAATTAAATGAAAATTTCATCATTATATTTTTTTGTTTTTCTTGCAATTGTCGCCTGACTAACTTCAAGAATTTTCGCTGCTTTGTAAGTACTTTTAACTCTATTCATGACTTTTGTAATCAACTCTCGTTCCACTATATACTTGGCATCTTTGAGAGGCATTATTTTATTTATTGTTATTTCTGCGTTGTCATCCTCAAAATTTCTATTTATAATATTCTTGATTACCGAATGCCTGGCATTGGAAACTACTAATAAATTTTCAAGTATTGTTTTCTTAAAAACACCATTTATTCTATTTGCCGAATCCCGAACTACAATAAATTTACATTCCGTATCCCTATTATTAAAACCATTATCCAGCAAGCGATAGTCTTTTGAACCAAATTGAAAAACACTCTTTTTTACATTTATATTTCATTAAATCATTCCTCATCAAATATTTGCCATGACATAAGCTTAATTAAACTTAAACTCCGCACTTTGAAAAATACCTAGGGTCATTTTTAAGTGCGAAGTTTAAGTCATGTTAGTTATTTATATTAGTTATTTACGCTTGTTATTGCTACCTCTTCATCTAACTCTTCTATTCCTGTTTTCTTTATTATGTCTTCTCTTGTCATTTTTCCAAAGTCAGCAAACAATTCTCTAAGGAAACCGTGATAGATTATTACAAGAATAATCACAAGGGGCAGCCCTGTCGAAAGAACTATGGATTTTATTGTATTTATATCTGTTCCTATGAATGATATTGCTATAGGAAGAGCTACAAGTACAAGACACCATATAAGCTTTAGAAATGGGTTAGGCTCTTGAGTAGCCTTAAGTTTCTTAGACACCGTAGACGAAAGAGTAAATGAAGCTGCATCAAGAGTTGTAGCAAGGAACAATACTATAACAAAGAGATAAACAACCATAACTATCTTTGAAAGAGGAAGAGCATTTAATGTTGCAGTTGCAATATTTTCCCCTTGTCCAGTTGCCAGCATGTTAGGTATGTCAATTATTCCCTTGATTCTAAGCGATTGCTGATATCCTCCAATTACTCCGAAGAATAAGAATAATCCCAAAGGACCACTTATTAGCATGTTTGCAATAACTTCCTTGATTTTTCTTCCCTTTGAAATCTTTGCTACAAAAAGACCCGTAAATGGTCCAAATGTAAGCCAGTAAACAAGATAGAAAGCCGTCCATCCCTGAGGATATCCTGTTCTTGCAACAGGGTCTGTCCAAAGACTCATTCTTAAATATTCCTGTGACAATATTCCCATTGAGTTTACCATTGAATCAATAATATATTGAGTAGGTCCTACAATGAAAATAAATCCAAGAAGCATCATGCAAAGATAAACGTTTGAATCACTTATCCTTCTCATTCCCTTTTCAATTCCAACAAAGGAACTGGCAGAATAAAGAAGTGCAACACCAACAAGAACCATTGTTGTCAATGTAAAGCTCTGATTTATTCCAATAAGGTCTGCAAGGGTTGCTGAAATAGTTGATGCAGAAGTACCTGCAGTTATACTTATAGATCCAACTGCTGCAAATATGAACAAGAAGTCTACTATTTTTCCAAACCATCCTCTAACTGCCTTTTCACCAAGAGAATATTTGCAAAGCACACTAAATTTAAGCTCGCTGTCTCCCTTAATATAATAGTGATAAGCAAATGGAAGTACAAACACACAGAGCAGTGCCCACGCTGAAGGACCCCAGTCAAAGAATGTATATGCCATTGAAAGTTCATAGTTTACTGCCTCGCTTACTGCCACTCCGTTAAGTTGAGGAGCCGCATTGAAATGGTATCCCCACTCAAGAAAAGCCCAGTAAACTGTTCCAGCGCCGTTACCGCAGAAGAACATCATTGCTACCCAACTTATTGTAGAGTATTGAGGCTTTTCTTTACCAAGACGAATATCTCCATATTTTGACAGGGCAAGTATTACCAAAAATCCTAATACGAAAACTGTAAATAATTGCATTGTTGAACCAAAGGTGTTGGTAAGCATGCTAAGAACCGAATTTGCCGCAATCTTTCCCTGTTCAGGATACATAGTGAGATATCCTACAATCGAAATAATAAGTAGTACGCTTATACTCATAAGTAAAACTTCATATCTTTCAAAAAGATTAGAATTTTTATTATTTTTATTCATTAATAATTCCTCCTATTATCATTCCATACCTGACATAAATATATCATGTCAGGTAATGGAATGTAAATTCTTATATTAAATAACTTCTTTGCTGTATAACTCTTTGATTTTACCGTCACTGTATCCTATACTTTTCAATACAGCTTCTGTATCCTGTCCAAGAAGAGGTGCTCCATGTTCAAGAACTGCTGGAGTTTTGCTAAGTTTCATAGGATTTCCTATTGCAAGGTGTTCTCCTACTCCTGGATCACTAAGTTCCTGCATCATGTCTCTAGCCTTAATCTGAGGATGTTCCATTACTTCTGGTATGTCGAATACTGGTGCATTAGGCACTTTAGCTGCTACAAATACATCTGCTAACTCGCTTCTTGTTCTCTTTGCAAAGAAATCCGAAACTATTTCAGTAAAAGGTTCGTAGTTTGTACATCTTATTTCATTTTCTACGAATCTTGGATCTTCAATAAGTTCAGGCATGTTTATAGCGTGGCAGAATTTTGGATATCCTGAATCACTTGCTATACCTGCTGAGAAATATCCATCCTTACATTTGTATACATCATAAGGTACAAGTGTTGCTGGATCTGCATTTCCTGTTCTAGTACTAGTTTCTCCAAGAACAGTCTCAAAAAGTATTGGACTTTCAAGGATAGAGAATATTGCATCATACATTGCAACATCAAGCTGCTGTCCTTTTCCTGTATTAAGCTTGTGAAAATATGCCATTGTTATTGCTGTTGCCATATGAAGACCTGTAAAGTTGTCTCCTATTGCAGGACCAACCTTTGTTGGAATTCCATCAGGATCTCCAGTCATTTCCATGATTCCAGTCATTGCCTGAACAACGTTATCATATGCTGCAAGGTGGCTCAATGGACCTGTTTGTCCAAATCCTGATATGGAAGCATAGATTATTTCCGGATTCACTTTTTTCATGTCTTCATATCCAAGACCAAATTTATCAAGAGTACCTACCTTGAAGTTTTGTACAATTATATCTGCATCCTTAACAAGGTCAAGTATTACTTTTCTTCCCTCATCATCAGCTATATCAAGGGAAACTCCCTTTTTATTTCTGTTTATAGCAGCATAGTATCCACTGTTTCCATTTACTATTGGAGTCCATTCACGTGACTGATCTCCAGATCCTCTTCTTTCAATTTTTATTACTTCAGCACCGAAGTCAGCAAGCTGCATAGTGCAAAATGGACCACTGTATGCCTGTGTGAAATCTATTACTTTAACGCCTTCTAATACTTTCATGGTTTCTCTCCTTCCTTTATATTTATGATATTTCTATAATTTTGTTTTCCTGAAGTCCCTTAATCTGGTCTGCAGAATATCCCATCTTGTTCAAGTAAAGCTCAGTATGCTCTCCTAGTAAAGGTGAGCCCGTAGTAATTTCACCTGGTGTCTCTCCCATTTTTATTACAATTCCTGGAACTTTTATGTTTCCAAGAGCTTTGTCTTCAACTTCTACAAGCATATCTCTTGCTGCAACATGTTCAGTTCCCATTGCTTCCTTAACTGTATAAACAGCTCCGCAAGCAAGTCTTACTTCTCTCAACTTGTCTTCAATGTCGAATTTTGACATTTTCTTTGTTACTGCCTCAAGAGCATCTTTAAGTCCAGACTCGTAGTTGTCGCCTCTTTTTTCATTGTTAATATATCTAGGATCATTTGCAAGTTCTTCAACACCCAACGCCGTACAGAATTTCTGCCATTGTCTGTCTGTAGAAATACCTACTGCAACATATCCGTCATTTGTTTCTAGTGCATCATATGGTGAAATTGAAGGATAAGAATTTCCAACTCTTGGTGGAACGCTTCCTCTTAAACACTTGGTCATTGGTGCAGCTTCAAGTATTGAGAACAATGAGTCAAGTATTGCAACGTCTATCATCTGTCCTTCACCTGTTTTCTTTCTATGTACCAATGCAAGGTTTATTGCCATTGCAAGGTATGTTCCACTGAACTGGTCTCCCATTGCTGCTCCAACTTTTGTAGGAGCTCCATCTGGAAATCCTGTTCTATCCATAAGTCCACTCATTGCTTGAAGTTGAAGGTCAAGTCCTATTACTTCCTTAAAAGGTCCTGTCTGTCCAAAACCATTCAATGCAGCATATATTAATGTAGGATTAATTTTCTTTAATTCTTCATAATCAAGACCCAGTCTTTTCATACTTCCATATTTAAAGTTTTCACATACAACATCTGCTTCTGCTACTAGCTTTTTAATTATTTCTTTTCCCTCTTCTGTCGATGCATTCAAGCTTATGCTTTTCTTTCCTCTGTTAAGGTATGCATAGTATGCACTGTTGCCTTCCTTGAACGGTGCCCAATATCTTGCCAGGTCACCAACACCTGCTCTTTCAATCTTAACAACTTCAGCTCCAAAGTCTGCCAATATCATTGTAGCCAAACTTCCTGCGTGAGCTTGAGTAAAATCCAATACTTTAATTCCTTCTAACGGTCTCATACATTGTACTCCTTTCAAAACAATTCATAGTTTTTATATGTTTTAACCCTTTTGTTGAGTTCAATTATATCATTGCAATTCCCGTGCCAAACTTTTTAAATGGATGAAACCGAGTAATGTCAACGTTTTTGATTTTCACAAAGTTAACCCTACCTACTTTGAGTCCGATAATACTCATCCTCATTATCAAAAAAACCACAACACCGTTGAATCAACGCTATTAAAGATTTAACAATCATCGAACCGCTGACGACTCATCGATTCACCAGCGGTTCAAACGTTTTCCTAGGCAACAAAACCCGAAAGATAAAATCTTTTGAGTCTATTATTTACATTATATTTTTATGTACCTTATCAAGAAAGCAGCTATGCTGCGTTATCCAATTCACGCTTCATGTGACTAATGCGGATATCAAGAGGTCGTAGAAAGTTTCCTTATGCGCGTAATACAAACGCTTCAAGGGATTACGCATTTTTAACTTTCTTAGACTATAAAAAATACTGCAACATATCCAATATATATTGCCCCTTTAATGAATTAATACTATTATATAAATATGGAGTATCATCTATGACGACAAAATCAAAACATCAAACCAAAATCATGGAGGCATAATTTGAAAAAGATACTTACAATTATACTAATTATTGCAATACTTCTTGTTCCTCTCTTTATCGAGGTTGACATTCTCACTCTCGAACATTATCAAACAGGCAATACAGTTCTGTTTTTCACTATAGAACCAGGAGATGAGTTTACCATGAAATGTATTCATTCAGTTGAACTGACCCCCTGGGAAGAAATATTCAGAATAGATGATGAATACAATATGGTTTTAGACAGGACAAGGTTTCAGAATTCCGGAGCAGGAGTTCCAGATGCCACAGGCACCGAGGTTTATATTGAAGATGGATATATTACCTACGGAGGAATAAACCAGGTAATGCCCCTTCTTCCCTATGGTATTTCAGCCTTTGCCAAGCACATATTTATCTTCAAGGACAGGGAATACAACCTATATGAAATGGTTCCCGACGGAGACAGGATCAACATATTTACTGAGAGCATAAATGGCTACGGACTGATTTCAAGGTTTATATGCAACAGATGATAATCAAAACAGCCCTGAAGATGATTCTTCAGGGCTATCTTTATGGGGGGAGATATGAAATTTAAGCTTCTACAAGTTTTCCCTTTGTCATTTTCTGTGCTGTCACAACTCCAAGGAATATCAGAAGTCCAATTATATCAGTAGGTAATCCAGGTGTCATGAGAAGTATTGCCGAAGCAAATAGTCCAATTCTGTAAAGTGCTGAAAGTCTATCTAGCATATATCCTTCTACTGCAGCTCCATGTGATATTACACCAATTATTGCAGTCGCTGCCGCTATTACTATTGTTAAAGGAGATGCATCTATCATCAAAAGTGCAGGTGAGAATGCAAATATATAAGGTACTACGAATCCTGCCGATGCAAGTTTGACTGCCTGAATTCCTGTTTTTGCCGGGTTTCCTCCTGCTATTCCAGCTCCTGCAAAGGCTGCCAGCGCTACTGGTGGAGTAAGGTTTGCAAGCATTCCAAAGTAGAATACAAACATATGCGATACAAGTGGTGGTACTCCCATTTTAGCAAGGGCAGGTGCCGCCATTGTTGCTGTAATAATATATGCCGGTATTGATGGAAGTCCCATTCCCAGTACTATGCAGGCTATCATTGTGAAGAACAATGTCAGGAATAATACTCCATTTCCAAGGAATAATATTGCTCCTGCAAGCTTAAGTCCGAATCCTGTCAATGTTACAAACTGATTGGACTTTGGTGCCTCTCCATTTTCCGAAGCAATATCCCCATTTGAACTGGAACATCCTGTTCCAACTACTGTAAATACCATAATTATTGCCAATAATAAAGAAAGTTTTCTCATATCTTCTACCTCCAAGTTTTTTTCTTAGTTGTAGTTTAATACAAGAAAACGTTCTTTAGAATACTATTTAGTTATGTTGCATTATGTTGTGGTCAAGATGCAATATGTCTTGTTGAAATCTTGTTGATTATATGTTCAATTTCTTTTTAAATTCTTTTATATAGTCAATATTAACTATGAAGCTCTTATGGGTTCTAATAAACCCATTTCCCTTTTCTTCAACGAAAGATTTCATTGTCTGATTAAGAGAGTATTCATCTTTCTCTGTAAACACCCTTATCTTGCCTTCAATATATTCAAGATACACTATCTCCTTGAGCTTCAATAAAAAGAGCTTGTCGTTTTTTGCTACTACAAGGCTTGTCATCTTCTTGGCTGGAGCCGGCTTAATCTCTTCGGTTTTCTTACCCATATTCAATCTTGCCCTGTCTATGCACTTCTTTAGCCTTTCTTCCATAATCAGCTTTACCATATAATCCACAACGTCAACATTGTTCATTATGTTTTCAGGCTTCTTGTAGTACTTCACTGTACCTATAATATCGTCACCATCCCTAATAGGGGATATTATTGTAGAGTCAAACTGCAGAGTTTCACCACTTTCCATTATTGTATTAAATCTTTCAGTATTCACTTTATTGCCATATTCATGGTTTTCAATATGAATTCCTGAATGAGCTATGATTTTCTCTCGGGCAGTTATAGTTACTTCATCAAAACTTGTCATCTCATAAATAGTATCCGTTATGACTGTCGAATTTTCTTCGCTTAATCCTCCCTTTATATAAGGAAGCAGTTTGTCTATTATATTGATGGAAAGATTAACCTGCTCTGCTCCTATCCTATCCCTGTCTCTAAATATATTTTCAATTACAAGGAATAGAAGTGCAAGACCGATGGAATTTATGATTACCATTGGTATCCAAATATCCTTTACAAGATCCACTGCGGGACCTCCAAGAAGTCCACCTGTAGCAACTCCAATAATTCTTGTATTAATAAGTGCTCCGTTGAATTCAACACTGAAATAAGTACCAATTATTCCGAAAATTCCAAAGACAATTGAAAGCAGTACCTTATCCTTAACGCTGACTGGCTTCCTATATATGAATTCCCTGGCAGGTTTAAGATTTGATACTATGAAGGCAAACATAAAAAGAGTGCCAAATTTATTTGCAAGATTCATCAACATGAAGCCGGCAGTCACCATGACATTGTCATTAGAATCTTAGGCCCCAGCATGAGCAGAGAGTTGAAATCCAGTTTAAATTCAAGAAGTACGATTCCTATTTTCAAAAGTTTTTTCAGTGAAAAGCTTACTCCCTGATGGAATACCCTCTGGGTTCCAACTGCATTGTTGTAAACTATCCCAATGATTATTGCTATAGTAAGGGCTTCAAGGTTTATGTATTCCTTTAAAATGTCGTTTATTAATATCGACAGATATGATATTGCCAGTACAAAGGCTGTACCTGATATTAATTATACCGTCTTGTTTTCCCTGCCAAATATTAAAAACGCAAGAAAGATAATCAAGCTGGTACCCATTCCAATATAAAGAGGATCAATATCTGTAAGATTGAAAACAGTCAATACTATTGTCACTAATGGAGCAAAAATCATAGACAAAAGTCCCGCCTTGTATGGAGTTCTTTCCTTCATTATTACCGCAACAATCAAAGGCATAAATACTACCGTGCCCCTCAATGTCATAGAGAGAAAAGCCCATTTAAGTATCAAAGAATCTAGATTGAACACAACCATCAAGGATGTGACAAACAGTATTCCAAGAACCGATATTCTGAGAGACAGAAGTTCCTGCTTGCTATTAGCCCTCACATTTATTACAGTTTTGTATATGTCCCTGCTTATCATTGTGCTTATGCCAAGAGTAAGCCCTGCACCAGTTGCAACAACAGATATAATCAAAGTTCCTATGACAATACCTCCGATTAAAGGATTAAGATAATTTATAACAAAGAGGGGAAGAGCCTGTTTTGAAATGATTTCAGGATGCATATTGTGCATGAACATTCCAACCATCGTACAAATAAGCCCAATGGGAGGAATGAGCAGTGCCGACAAGAATGCTCCCTTTTGTGATTCTCCCGCAGTTCTCCCTGAAAATATTGCCTGAAGATAAGTCTGGGTGGAGCAAACTCCAACAACAAGTGCAAATCCTTGAGCCAGTCCACTGAGCATGCCCTCACTGAATAGATTGAACCATGGATCCTTTGGATAAGCTGCAACAAAATTCCCGGCACCTCCAAATTCCTTCAAAACAACATAAGCACTTATGGAGAGTGTTGCATAAAGAAGTACAGTCTTTATGGATCCTACAACACTGGAACCCAAAAATCCTCCGAAAAAGATATATGAAACTATCAGCATCATTGTTATGAATACAGCCAGGTTTTCACCGATGTTGAACAATGAAGTGAAAATGGCGACAGATGCAAGCACCTGTCCCGTAATATGAACAAAAATTGCCATTGATGAAATTATGCTGGAAGTCATCCTTGATCTGTTTCCGTAAAATTTGATCATGAATTCCGGAACTGTGAATATGTTAGCTTCCCTTAAGGGTCTTGCCAAGAAAAGACCAAGAAACAGACATCCAAGACTAGCTCCCAAGGTGAACCACATTCCATTGAATCCGCTTACAAAGGCGGCCTGTGCCGTACCGATTGTTGAAGCTCCTCCAACTAGTGTTCCTATTATAGATGCTGCAACCTTTCTGCTTGAAAAATTTCGACCTCCGATTGCAAAATCGGTAGAGTTCTTAACATTTTTGCTTGCATTTATTCCCATTATTGAAACTATTATTAAAGTTATAAGAGTGCTTATTAAATAGGACCCGTTTTGCATAATTTCCTCCGGTTGCTTAATAAGATTTTCGATTAATGTTCATCTATTCATTGCTGTAATTATAGCACAAGTCAATATCCAATTCTTCATTATTTTAAATTGTTCACTGTGTATTTTGATGATATAATAAGCTAATTTACTACTATATATAATGCGAGGAAAATATTATGGAATTCAAAACATGGCTAAACAGCAAAATAAAAATAACAGAAAAACACCTGGATATATATTTACCACTTAAAGACAACAGACAAAAAGCAATCTATGAAAGCATGAGATACAGCCTCTTTGCAGGAGGTAAGAGAATAAGACCGGTTCTAATGATGGAAACCTTCAATATGTTCAATGACAACGAAAACTCAATCATGCCCTTTGCCTGCGCCATTGAGATGATACATACCTACTCCCTCATACACGACGACCTGCCTGCAATGGATGATGATGACTTCAGAAGAGGAAAATCAACAAACCACAAGGTATACGGAGATGCCCTGGCAATACTTGCAGGAGACGGACTCCTTAACAAGGCTTTCGAGACTGTTTTAAATAACATCTCCACTATAGCTATTCCAGCCGAAAAGATACTTAAGTCTCTTGAAATACTTTCGAATTCTTCAGGAACCGAAGGAATGATAGGCGGACAGGTAACAGATATGTTTGTAGAGGAAAGAAACCTTGAATATCTGGAATACATGCACAAGCTAAAGACAGGTGCACTCATAAAGGCAGCCTGTGAAATTGGAGCTACAGCAGGAGGTGCTACAGAAGAAGAAATATCAAAGCTTTCAGATTATGCACACTATCTTGGTCTTGCCTTCCAGGTCAAGGATGACATTCTTGACTTCACAGCAGACGAAGAAGAGCTTGGAAAGCCTATAGGCAGCGATGAGAAAAACGACAAACTTACCTATGTAACTCTTCTGGGACTGGAAAAATCTCAGGAGATTCTTGAAGATTATACTGATAAGGCAGTATCCAGTCTGGAAATTTTTGGAGAAAGGGCCGAAAGATTAAGAGAAATAGCTGAATACCTTCTTAAACGTAAAAATTAGAAGATAATAAACAAAGCTCGCGTTTCAAACAAATTCATTGTCTGCAACGTGAGCTTTATTATCAATTTGACACAGTATCTGCTTTTTCCAAACTCTCAATCATCCTGCTCTTACTGCTAAACCTCCAGTATCGGATTCCTCCGGTGTTGATGAACTATCAAATAATTCATTCATAGGAGCAAACTTTTTAAACTTCCATCTTGTAGCATAGTCATAACCATAAGATCCGCCTGAATAGAGTGTGGTTGTTATTGAATTAAGTGTTAAATCTAGACTCAAAGTAATTAATTGCCCCTGTGCACTAAACCAAATAGGAATTGTTACAGTTTGGTCTGTATTTGTAGGACTACATTCATTTTTGAAATCAGTTTCTGAGCTATTTGACCTTATTGTAAGATATACATCATCCCAACATCCTGCCGCAGTACTGCTATAGGGTGTATATCCTGCATTTGAAGCATATGAAGTCAACTTAGTCTTGTTAGCCCATATTTTGGCTCCTGCCATACCTGTATTTCCAGAGTTCGGTTCTATTTTCAGCGGAGAATAAAGTGCGATTCCTACGCCTCCTGAGTATTGAGTATCTTTATCTCTATACTGTGGATCATAAGGTCCATTCGATGATTTCGTTTGATTAACTGCATACTCACTTAAATCCACGCTTTTTAAGTTATCTATAGTCTTGTTTTCAATTAAAATATGCTTAACAGCATTTTGCGCTTCAACAAAGATCTCTCCAAACTTTATAACAAATGGCATACTGTCTTTTTCATCATCATAACCAAATGTAATCGGAACTGAAATTTTATTACTGTCTGGCATCCAGTGTATTGAAAGAATTATCATATCAGATTGATCTTTTGAGTTGTTTAAATAACCTTTTAATCCCCCTAAATAAATGATATTTCCATCCTCTGCGATTTTGTGCAAATAACCTTCTGCTTCAAAAGGATATTTTACACTGTTAATTGTCACACTTCCTTTGCTAATAGCTAAAACTGTATCATTGCCTGTTTCATCACGAGATTCGTTTTCCGTCATCTCAATATTGAACTCCAGGTTACCGTCTAAACCTTTAGCATCAATAATATTGAATTTATCAGATGCTTTTTCTGACAATTGATAATCCTTATTAAAAGAATTATTCAATTCCAATGAATAATAATAACTTGAATTATTGTCAGTATTTTCCTTGTTCAATTCTTGCCCTGATGCAAAAACTGTATTTAGAGATGTCAATAGACTAACTATCAAAGCTAAACTAATAATTTTTTTCTTCATTTTTTCCTCCAAATTTTTTAAATCCCTCTAGTAATATATCTTACTACTCTCATTCCTCGTACTCTCTACCATAGACCCACCTACATAAACAAACCCATAAGAAACATACCTATAAGTATACCCACTTGCAACAGTCCATTCTTTTTTCAGCACTACATCATTTCCACTGCTGGTGTTTGACCAGCTCTTAACTGTCTTCCAACTTCCATCATTGAATTGCTGCAAATATCCTGTTATCTTTACCTGATTTGAATTATCCACATTCAGGTATGACGAAACAGAAACATTTCCGGAATCAGATATTTCGAAGTCATTATAAAAAGAATTGATATAAGAAAACTTTGGTGTAATAATCTCTTTCTCAAACTCCGCTGCATTTGCAGATATCAGTGATAAGCCCAGTAAAACAACAGCCATAAAAATGACGAACATGCATCTTCTATCCAGTACCATATTTGAATCACCTCCTCCAAGATATTTACCCCTTCACTATATAAATCAATTTTTTTGGCCTTTTTGCTACACTTTTTCGAAAAGTTTTTTATTACCTTTTTGTAACATTATCCCATTATTTCCTTGAACTACTGGTTTATCAACGTTTTTTCAAATTGTTAGTCATAGGTTTTGATGATATAGTAAACTGAAAATCAATCTAATACCAAGAAAAAAACCATCATAAGACTCTTCCATAAGTCCATGATGATTTTATTTTGCTGTTGTCCACTATTCAGATTATGATTTTGCTACGAGATTGAATCTCCACATAAAATCCCTGGCTTCCTCGGCATAGTCTATATTGATCCTCTTTCCAGTCTCTATGTTGAAATCATTGTATCCGTCATCATACAGGTAAAGCCCCTCCCCTAAAAGATCCCTTGCAACATCAAGGGTCGGTCTGTCGTAAAATTCTCTGTCCAGTTTTTTTATATTGTTTTTCATATTTATCATGATTATTTTTCCTAATCTCACTTTTCATTTCTGTCAGTTCCTTTTTTCAGCTTTCCTGTATACAAGACTGTCGGCCCTTAATCCTATGACAATTATCTTCATCTGTCCCTCTTCCCTGACCAATCTATATACAACCCTGTAGTCATTGTCAAATCTGAATTTCATTAGTCCCTTCAATGTACCTTTTAAAGGTTCTCCAAGACCTCCGTTTTCCTTTGGATATGGATTTCGGGAAATACTCTCAATCTTTTTCTTCAGCTTTTCAAGCTGGGTTCTGTTAAGTCTCAAATCCTTGATATCCTTGCGGACTTTTTCATGGTATACGATCTCGAATACCATCACTCTATACCCATGTCTTTCCAGAATTCATCATGGGTAACATACTCAGCTTCTGATTCCTTGACTCTCTCTGCTGCAACATTCGAGAGTATTGTATCCATTTGTTCTTCCAGTTTTTCTTCCATTAGCCTATAAATCTCGTATGGGACCAAGACAGCCTGGGGCTTGTCTCTATTCATAATAATCTTTGGAGCAGTAAGCTTCTCAAGAATTTTAGTCATATTCTTCCTGAATTCAGTTATAGGCAAAATCATTTGCTCGAATTGGTTAATCACTATCATCACCTCTTAAATATATTATAATATATTTAACTTTAAATTGCAATTTAACTTAGAATTTTATTTTAGTGTTCCAAGTTGACTTATACTCATTTAACAGGTAATACGGATGTAATTCAGCTTACGATTTTGCTACGAGATTGAATCTCCACATAAAATCCCTGGCTTCCTCGGCATAGTCTATATTGATCCTCT
>JAUVAG010000070.1 GCA_030591825.1 Dethiosulfatibacter sp. | reverse complement strand
CTCTGTTTTATCGATTTTTTATAGTTAAAAAAATCATACAGAAAAATGTATGCTTTTTCAATACCTAATTACTGTGATTTCAAGGGGTAAGCGGTATTTTCTTTCCACACAAACTAATCAAGAGCCCTTTATATCTCCATAGGCTGTCAAAATTATTATTTGCACATTTGGATTTGATTCCTTCAGATCCTCAATAAGATCCAGTCCGTTTTCAAATCCAAGATTCAAATCCAGAATTATGAGTTCAGGAGAAAAATCCGAATTAAATTCAAAGGCTTCCTTTGAATTTTTCGCCGTCTCAACATCATGGCCGAAATCCTTAAGTCCTTCCCTAAGGGTCAACCTTATGCTTCTTTCATCATCAATAATCAGTATTCTACTCATCTTCAGTCACCTCAAATCTAAGCTTCACATCAGTTCCCTTGCCGTGAATGCTTTTTATTGCAATCTTTCCATTGTTTTCCGATACAAGCTTGCTTACAACTGAAAGTCCAAGTCCCACTCCCTTTTTATATGATGTAAAGAAGGGATCGAATATCTTGTCCATGTCTTCCTTTTTAATTCCTCTACCGTTGTCCGTAAAGACTATTTTTATATATTTGTTCCCATCGGTACCCTTTGAATTGCTGAAACTTACCTTAAGTTTCTTTTCATCCTTATCCATTGCATTCAGTGCATTTGTTACTATATTGATGAATATCTGCTTCAGCTGGTTTGGATCACAGTATCCCATTACCATTTCCGCATTGTCATCAATTTCAAGTTTTACATTCATGCTTGCCATGCTGTCCTTGTATAGGTCAAAGCTAGATTCAAGCACTTCCTTATAATTGCATTTAAGTTTCATTGGCTTTCCAGGCTTTGAATAGTTCAATATATCATTTATGAGATAATTGAGTCTATCAACCTCACCTATGAGTGTATCATATATTTCCTCCGATGACTCATCTCCACCGTATCTTTTATGTAGAACCTGCATTCCAGCCCTTATACCCGAAAGAGGATTCCTTATTTCATGGGCAAGACTGGCAGCTATATTTCCAAGGGAGGAAAGCTTGTTCATATGGTCCATCTTGCTTTCCATTTCCTTTCTTTTGGTTATATCGTAAATGCTGACTATAGTTCCAAAGTTAGGAATAACAGTCCTGGCCATGTCCAGATAAAGGTCGTTTCCATCGCTGTCTTCAAAGACATAAACATCATTTTCATCAACAGTCTTTATGAATTCTTCAAGACTTCTTGAAGTTTTCTTTTCCACAAGATCAAGAGACATGAAGTCTTCCCCTATCTTGTTGTGCTTATACATCTGGTTGCTGCCGTCTATTAGAAACAAGGCTATGGGAGCATCCTCAATGATTTTTTCATTTATATCCCTCAGATATTCAATCTTTTCAGTTTTAGTATTTATTGTATTCATCATCTTGTTGAAGGAGTTTGCCAGAAGTCCAAGTTCATCATTTCTGTGTGATTTTTCAAAAGTTATATATCTTCCTTCTTCGATTTCTTTACAAGTTTTAGTAAGCTTCTTTATGGGCTTTGAAATATTAAAAGCAAGTACTATGATAATTTGTGCCGCTGCCAACATTGAAACTATTGCTATTAATATGGAATTTTTCTGGAAATAAAAAAGCTCTCTAGAAAATATGTTCTTGTCATATTTCAAAACTATATATTCGTTTCCTTGGGTTTTACCATATGATATGATCTGGTCATCAGTGACTACATGTCCACGTCCACCCTCGCCAGGTGAAAACTCCATTCCTAGTAAAATAGATATTTCATAGATGTCCTCATCAATACTTATACCTTGGAGACTTCCTTCATTTTGTTCATATATAACCTTAATATTTTCCATCATCTCATCCATATGTATAACCTGTCTTTCCGACAGCATCTGATAGGCACTATAATATGAAGTTATTCCCAAAGCTATTATAGGCATGATAACCAGCACCAGTAATGGAAACAGTATTTTGTTCTCTATATCAAGCTTTATTTTCATACAATTCTCCTATGAATGTAAACAGAATAAAAAATACAAGAGCTGCTATAAAGGAAGGTATAACAGGATGAATACTATAGCTGCTGTTGAAAAAGCCCTGTTTCTGTAACCAATAAAACATGACTACAAGGCCTGCAACTATTGATGCACCTGCACCATATTTATTCGCCTTCTTCCAAATGCTTCCACCATAAATTGGAATAAAAAAGGTTATTGAAAAGATTGACCATATTATTGACCCATAGGTCAAAAGACTGGATGGCGGGGTAAATGAAAGTGCCAAACTTACAGTAGCCGCAACCACTATGACCAATCTTGAATAATTAAGCACCCTGTCCTGTCTTATAGGTTTCTTGTAAATCGCTGGTATTATATCTATCATGAAGCCGCTTGACAATATGAGAAGCTGAGAGTTTATTGTGGATATTGCAGCCGCTGCAATACCTATAAGTATCATTCCACTCAATTTCGAATAAATGGTGTCGTTTATTAGATGGGAATATATCTCATCTACAGGTACAATATTGTTTAATTCAGGAGCCAAAACCCTTCCCCCCATGCCTGTAAGGGCAAGAAGTAAATACATGAATGCAAGTATAAAAACAGAATATGATATCATTTTCTTTGCGGTCAATGAAGAATTTGTTGATGAAATCCTTGTCAGATACTGTGGATTAACAGCAAGTCCAAGACCCCAGGCTATTGAAGTGGTAACAATTACACTGATAGACGCATTAAACTCCAATATATTTTTGGAATCTCCAAAATCCATTGATGAAGCCATGATATTAATTTGGGAAATGGAGTCGAATCTGCTGATTGTAAGGTATGCAGTTATTATTACTCCAAGAATAGTTATTATGATATTCAGTGTATCAGTTTTTACTACTGAGAAAAACCCTCCATATGTGGTATAAATTATGAAAAGATAGACCATGAAAATAGACATGGTATAGTTGATGTCAAGAAGCTTTGAAACGACTATGCCAAAGCCTGTTATCTGAATTATTATATACATTATATAGCAGAAAATCACCGTCAATCCTCCGAATACCTGGAGTTTCCTTGACCCGTACCTTTTGTGGAAATATTCAGGTATGGTAATGAGGTCGTATTTTCTTAAGGGGTCTACAATTATAACGAGAAGGCCTGCACCAAAAAACCAGCCTACGACAGACATGAGCAGTACTTCATATCCTGAATAGTAGACAGCTCCCGTAAAGCCAACCATGGAAGCGACGCTGAACCAGGTTGCAGTAAAGGTGAATATTGACGGCATCAGCTTCATTGACTTTCCACCAACAAAAAAATCTTCCACTGTTTCTGTTTTTTTTAGTCCTCCCTTTCCTGCAATCAAAATGAGGAGTGAATATATGGAAAAGGATATGAGGTATATCATTATCTTATCCATTTAATTTCTTCTTTTCAGTGTATTTCATCAAAATATAAGGTGTGAGGGTAGAAACTACAAACAATCCAAATATTATGATAAATGATTTAATAGGTTTGCCAGCAATCATATTGTCCTCCAATTTTTATAATCATATGTAAATTATATTATCATTTGCTATTATAATCAATTATAAGGTTGATATTCAAAAAAAAGCCCATTCACAACAGACTAATCAATCTGTAATGAATGAACTTTAAATAACCTATACTCTATCTATTAATATTGATGATTAATCTTGCCGTGAAGTCGTATTCTCACTGTTGAATAATATTTTCAACAATATTATCTACTTCATCAACTGACAGATATCGTTTGTAAACTCTACCGGATCTCCTATTGAAAGTCCTTCAATAAGAAGTGCCTGGTTATAAAGAAGTTTTGTATAAAGACCAAGCTTGTCCTTGTCATTTTCATAAGCATCCTTAAGTGACTGGTAAACTTCATGGCTTGAATTTATTTCAAGTACCTTGTCTGCCTTTACTTCCTGTCCATTTGGCATCTGGCTAAGGATTTTCTCCATTTCAACTGAAACTTCACCTTCGTTTGCTATGCATACTGGATGATTTTTAAGTCTTTTTGAAATTCTAACTGCCTTCACCTTATCTCCAAGGATATCCTTCATAAGGTCAAACATTTCCTTGTTTTCTTCATTTGCAGCTTCTATTTCCTTCTTTTCTTCTTCAGTTTCAAGGCCAAGATCGTTGCTTGATACTGACTTGAACTCTTTTTCCTTGTAGTTCATAAGCATTCTGATAGCAAACTCGTCTATGTCCTCTGTAAAGTAAAGAATCTCAAATCCCTTATCTGCTACAAGCTCTGTCTGTGGAAGCTTTTCAATTCTATCGTAGGATTCTCCAGTTGCATAATATATGAACTTTTGGTCTTCCGGCATTCTTTCTATATATTCATCAAGAATTACCAGTTTCTTTTCCTTTGAAGAATAGAACATTATTAGATCCTGGATAACATCCTTGTCTGCTCCATAATTATCATAGATACCATATTTAAGCTGTCTACCAAAGGTATTGTAGAAAGTCTCGTAATCTTCCCTATCATGCTTCAGCATGGATGCTAGTTCGTTCTTTATCTTTGTCTTAATATTCTTTGCTATGAACTTAAGCTGCCTGTCATGCTGTAGAAGCTCTCTTGAAATATTAAGTGAAAGATCTTCTGAATCAACCATTCCCTTAACAAAACTGAAGTAGTCCGGCAACAAATCCTGACATTTCTCCATAATAAGTATTCCGCTTGAATAAAGCTCAAGACCCTTTTCATATTCCTTTGAATAGAAGTCAAAAGGTATGCTTCCTGGTATGAACATTATTGCATCATATCTAATCATTCCATCCACACTAACGTGGAGATGCTTCAATGGCTTATCAAATCCATAGCGTTTTTCCTCATAGAAATTTCCATAGTCTTCATCCGTAAGCTCGTTCTTGTTCTTTCTCCAGATTGGAACCATGCTATTTACAATTTGCTCTTCGGTGATGTCCTCGTATTCGTCTTCTGTACCTTCCTTAAGCTTGGTACTAGACGTTTCCATCTTTATCGGATATCTTACGAAGTCTGAATACTTCTTAACGATTGACTTAATTTTATATTCTTCCAGATAATCATCAAATTGGTCATCCTCTGTGCTTTCCTTTATCTTAAGTATGATTTCAGTTCCCACTGAATCCTTTTCACATTCCTCAATAGTATATCCTGCAGTACCATTTGATTCCCACTTGTGAGCAGTTTCTTCTCCAAGAGCCTTTGATATTACAGTAACACTGTCTGAAACCATAAATGCTGAATAGAATCCTACTCCGAACTGCCCTATTATATCATGGCCGTCCTTCAGGTTATTCTCCTTCTTAAATGCAAGGGATCCACTCTTTGCTATGGTACCAAGATTGCTTTCGAGGCCTTCCTTTGTCATTCCTATTCCAGTATCTGAAACCTTCAGTATCCTGTTTTCCTTATCCATATCTATCTTAATGAAATAATTGTTCTTGTCAAACTCCAGATTTTCATCAGTAAGAGCCTTATAGTAAATCTTATCTATTGCATCGCTAGAATTTGAAATAAGTTCCCTTAAAAATATCTCTCTGTGAGTGTAGATTGAATTGATCATCATATCCAGCAGTCTTTTTGATTCTGCTTTGAATTTCTTTTTTGCCAAAATTAATCTCTCCCTTTAAATAAAAATTATTAGCACTCTCATCCAAAGAGTGCTAATAATGGTATACCATATTATGCGATTCATGTCAATAGAAAACCGAGAATTAACGGAGTAAAAAAAATACATCACTACTCCATATTTGTGATATAACTAGAATAACGTTAGTTCGATATGAATATTTATTGAAACTATTCACATTTCCAAACATAAAAATCATCGTATCCAACAACAACTTTGTAAATCCCCTTCAAGTAATCATCCATCTGTGAATCTCCCGTGTCAACTAACAATGGCGAACCTAGTAGAGCTATCATTTTTTCCGGCGTGGAAATTATGCTGATATTTTCTTTTCCAACATTCATTATTACATCACTGCTTATTTGCTGATTGCCTCTTCCAAACAAAAAACCCTGCCCACCAATGGGGGATACAATTATTTTACATTTGCGATCTTTTGATATTACAAGCAAATCACTTTCACAGGCATCCTTTAGAATCAATTCACCGTTGTAAACAACATCAACACCCAACAAAGTATAATCAACATTCATCTCTGTAGTAATTCTTCTCGTAGTTGTTCCAGCTCCAATAATATAGTAGCTATCCTCTTCCATATTTTCTATGACATAGTTTGCAATACATGACAGATTATGATCATCATTAACCATTCCACCTGATTTCAAATTCTGTATATATTTTTTTTCTAATGTTTCAACTTTAACATTTAGTTCATTAACCTGGTCGAGTTCAAAAACCTTTACTTTTTTTCCTTTTGTAAAGTGCAAAGCTATTAGATCAAAACCAGCTCCAAGAAGGACAATCTGCTCCATATCATCAACATATTTTTCCATTATCTTG
>JAUVAG010000083.1 GCA_030591825.1 Dethiosulfatibacter sp. | reverse complement strand
GAAGAAGCCTATAATGTAGAGGTTGAAATGGATGGTGACTATGGCGTTGTTAAATGGAACAGTGACTATGACAATGAGGGGAAATATAAGTATGGTTTTAGTCTTGTGAAAAATGAAGATGACATTTGGAAGGTAAGTTTTTTACCAATGCAGTAGTAATAATATGATAAGTTAGTAATATTAAAAGGCAGCTGGTTTGAAATCAGCTGCCTTGAGTTTTGTGTTTTGTATTTTGTGAAATTGAATTGCAAATGTACACATGCTATACTATTAGTTAGGCTAGAAATCTGTCGAAATCTTCATTGAGTATCCTGTCGAAAGTCGCTTCATGATCAGAATCAATGGACAGGAACATGAAACCGTATATGGAATGAATACTGTAGTCGGCTTTTCTGATGTCCAGAATATTGCTGTAATACTTGCCTAGACTGTCGTAGTTGAAAACCTTTGATTCCGGTTGTGAACTTGAAGTTTTTCCCATGATTACAATTGCAAAGGTGGAATCATTGTCTCCCTTGAAAATTGATTCCCAGTCGGGTTTTTTATTATTGAAAAAGCATTCGTATACGTTGGTTCCATAGGCATATTTGGCTATGTCAGTTGCACACCATCCTGCAAATCTCAAAGGATTCATTTCGATTGGTACGATTTTGGAGCCATCGATTCTTACCTCAAAATGGAAAGGGAAGTTTATGGTATTTGCATTTTCGTTGACTTTGTTTAATATAGTCTTAATCGGATCAAGATATTCTTTTATGATTTTTTTGTTTGTTATATATAGTTTGTCGTCAACATCTGTTTCTGAGGCAAATATATGCTTAAGGATATTCAATACAACAACTTCACCATTTTCGTCATAATATCCATCTACGGCATATTCGTCACCGCTTATATATTCTTCGATTATGTATTCTGAGTGGCTGATTACTTCTTCATTGTAGATATTGTTTCCTGAATGAGCAAGCTGGCTGATTTCTTCAAGAGCCTGTATCCATTCGTCTTTACTTCGAATGGTATAGACGCCGTAACTGAAGAAGCCTACATTGGGTTTCAGTACTACGGGAAGTTTCACCTTGCTTATGTCATAATCGACAAGTTTGTCACAGGCTATTGTTGTATAGAAAAAATCCGGATATATGTCCTTGACTATATTTCTGAATCCAGCCTTGTCCTTAAAGAGGCGTATGGTATCACTCTTTTTGTCCCTAGGCAGAGTCTTGTATATCCAGTTCAATGAACTTTCCGTATTGGTGTAAAGCTTTATGCTTTCGTGGTAGTTTTCCATGAATTCAGAAGCATCTATTATGTTCAAATTTTGGTTGCTGGAAAAGCTTTCTGACATTTCATTCTTGAGTATTGGCAGCTGTAGTGATTCCACTGACTTGATCATCAGGTCTGAAACATATGGGTTGTCCATTATAATCATATGATACTCCTTTGTTTTATATAATTTAGATTTATACTAATAGTGTTTGTTAAAATTACCAGTTAAATGGCATATGCTTATAATAGCATGAGTGGTGTTGCTTAACAAGAAAAATTTTTAGATGAAAAATGAAAATGTAAAACAATATACATAGGAGGTAAAATGGGGAATGGAATAATACTTCAAGGATTCGAGTGGTATCTGTCTGATGACGGAAACTATTATAATATGATGAAGGAAAGGGCTACTGAGTTGAAGAAAACTGGATTTTCAGCTGTTTGGATTCCTCCAGTTTTCAAGGCGACGAATACAACAGATGTTGGATACGGCATATACGACATGTATGATATTGGAGAGTTTGATCAGAAGGGTTCAATTAGAACCAAGTATGGAACCAAAGAGGAGCTTCTTGAAATGATAAGGGCATTTCACAAGGTGGGAATCCAGGTTTATGCAGATGTGGTAATGAATCACAAGGCTGGTGGGGACGGTACGGAAAAATTTGGCATTGACTTCTATTTTGTAGGTGAATACTGGATGGACAGTCTCTCCAATCCTGGGTTGAACCATGGTTCAAGGAAATGGCCTATGCATTGATTTTGCTGAGAAAAGCAGGATACCCTTGTGTATTTTACGGTGACTATTACGGTACAGCAGGAGACAATTCCTTTGATGGCAAGAAAGATTCAATAGACAAGTTTATCCACCTGAGGCAGACTTGCTGCTTTGGAGATGAAGACAACTATTTTGAAAACGAGAACCTCATAGGATGGGTAAGGAAAGGAAATGAAGAGAATGACTCTAATGCTGCCGTTGTAATGTCAAACAAGGAATATGGTAAAATAAAGATGCATATGGAAGATGGTAACCTACTTGCAATAGGCGAGCATGTTTCAAACAGTGAATTTATTGAAAACTACAATATAATAGAGATACCTTCAGACGAGACTTATGCAGTGAACTGTATCAGGATGAACGATTATGTAATCATGCCGGAAGGTTTTCCAAAGACCAGAAAAATATTGGATGGCCTGGGATACAAGGTCCTTGAAACTCCTATGAGCGAGTTTGAGAAAATGGACGGCGGTTTGACCTGTCTTTCATTGAGATTTTGATGAACGGCAACAAGGTTTCATACATATAAGGATTTTACTTTTTACAATGGGAAATGGCATGATGATTATAGAATGTAGAAAAAACTATAAGTTGTTGGAAGTTGTAAAAGATATTATAATATAAGCTACAGAGCGCTGGAAAGAAACACAAAAAGGACGGTATAACATGAATCGTGATTATATAGAGATATCTGAAAAAAGAAAAAGAGAACATATTGAAAACTTTTTAAAAGGAAAGAACAATAATTCTGCCTTGTTTGAAGATATCGTTCTTGAAAATAATTCATTTCCAGAACTGGACTTTCCAGAGATTGTAACAGAATCCATGTTCCTTAATAAGATAGTAGATTATCCGGTAAGGATAAATGCTGTTACAGGAGGATTTGACGGAGCTGTTGAAATAAACAGGGGTCTTGCGGAATTGGCAAACAGATTCAACATACCCATGGCTGTTGGATCCCAGTCTCTTGGATTGAAGAGCGGCAATTATGAATCCTATACTGTAGTCAGAGAAATCATGAAGGACAAGGTAGTCATAGCAAATGTTTCTGCCCACTCGACCTTGGACGAAATATCAAGGGCTGTTGAGATGATTGAGGCAGATGCAGTGCAGCTTCACCTTAATGCTCCACAGGAAATGTGTATGGACGAGGGTGACAGGCACTTCAGGGGAATACTTGATAATATCGAATATGTATCAAAACGTATTGAAGTTCCAGTTATAGTAAAGGAAGTAGGTTTTGGCATGACACATTCTACAGTCAGGAATCTTGTGGATATTGGAATTGAGTATGTGGATATAGGTGGAAAGGGCGGTACGAATTTCATTGAAATTGAAGATATGAGGAATGAAACCATTGACTATTCAGACCTTTACGACTGGGGAATACCCACAGCAGCAAGCCTATTACAGTGCAAGGAATTAAGCAGCAAGATAAATATAATAGCAAGCGGAGGGATAAACTCCGCATCGGATATAGTGAAGTCCCTGGCTATGAATAGCTCGTTGACTGCTGTCTGTGGAGTTGTCTTCAGGAGATATATGGAAAGCGGATATAACTCTACGGAGAAGATGATGGAAGGTATGTTCCATAAGATGAAGGTTATTATGATGCTCCTTGGATGCAGAAAAATTGAAGAATTGAGAAATGTTAATCCCTTGATAAAGGGAGAACTGAAAGAACGGATGAGGGATTGAGTTAAATTATGAAAGAAACTGAATTATACCAACCGGTGAAGGATTTGTTTGAGGGAATGGCTTACGAGGTTTTCAGCGAAGTGAACGATATAGATGTAGTAGCTGTAAAGGATGACAAAAGAATAGTAATAGAGCTTAAAACTTCATTTAGTATGAAGCTTATACTTCAAGCTGTAAAGAGACAGAAAATATATGAAGATGTATATGTTGCCGTACCTTTCCCGAAATTCAAGAAAAGATTTTCAAAGGATTTCAAGGACAAGGAATATTTACTGAGAAGACTGGAACTAGGACTGATTTTTGTTTCACTTGGTGAAAAGAATACCTATGCTCAAATTGTACTGGAGCCGAATCTTTTTGATTTATCAAGGAGCAGATCCAGGAGCAAGAAAAAGAGGGAAATGGTTGACCAAGAACTGTCCAACAGACACGGAGACAACAATGTGGGCGGAACAAAGGGAAAACTGATTACAGCATACAGGGAAAAGGCTCTTGTATTGGCCTCTTACTTGAGAGAGACAAACGACATGACCACAAAGGAGTTAAGAGAAGCTTCTGGAAATGATAAGACAACAAATATCCTTTACAATAACTACTACGGATGGTTCGATAGGGCAGGAAAAGGAATCTATAAACTCAGCGAAAGGGGTCGCTGTGAGGTAGAGGATTATAATCATGTAATAGATAAAATTAGAGGTGTTGAGGACTAAAATCCCCTGTCATACAGTTTTAGACTGCATGACAGGGGATTCTCCATATCAGTGGTTCAATTATTCTGCATTTACACAGTCTTCGGTACCGGCTCTAAGTCTGTCTCCGTTTCCAGATCCGTCTTCTGCTCCGTAATGTCCGTTGCCTTGTCCTCTTCCTTCTTCAATACCGCTTCCATCTCTCAAACCGTTACCTTTCATTTCCTGTGATCCGTTTCCAAGACCGCTTCCGTCTCTTAGGGCTTCACCGTTCATTTCATGTGCTCCGTTCTGTCTGTTGCCCTGACCTGTTCCTTTTTCAATGTCGCTTCCCTTATTTAAGCCGTTGCCTTTCATTCCTTCTCCAGATCCATCTGCATATCTGTTCATGATTCTTTGCCCTTGGTCTTCACCGTATGGACATTCTAATGCGACTGAGTCGTCTGTAACCACTTCGTCTACCCCAGTATCTGCAAATGCAAATACCATTGTTCCCATTGCCACTACTACAACCAATACAATACTTAATAATTTTTTCATTTTTAAATCTCCTTTTATAAATTGTATTTGTTTTTCTTAACCTAATATTAAACCTTTTATGTGACAGTATTATGGCGGTTATATGTAAAAAAATGACAGTCCAGATATTTACCTGGGCTGCCGTCGAATAAGGACTGAAATCTTCTTTTAAAAAGAAAAACACCTGTCACCCTGCAGATATTAAATCTGAGGGCGACAGGTGTTTTGCATCCCGGGTTTGTGTTATTACATACCAAATAAATTGGGAAGGAACAAGGTGATGTTTGGTATAAATGTTACCAGGAGCAGTGCAGCAATCAGAGCCAAAAGGAAAGGCCAGATTGCTTTTACCAAGTCTTCAAACTTCATGCCCGTAATTCCACAGGCAACAAATAGATTGGAGCCTACAGGAGGGGTAATAAAGCCAATTGATAGGTTTAGTATCATCATTACGCCGAAGTGGTAAACGTCAATTCCGTACTGTGCAACTATTGGGTACAGGATTGGGCTAAGGATGATAATTGCTGTAAATGTCTCCATTACGCATCCTACTATGAGAAGTATTATATTTATTACTAATAGAAGTACAAATACATTGCTACTCAGTGAAGTTAATGATGTTTCAACCATTTTTGGAACACCTTCAACTGTAAGGATTTTTCCAAGGACGGAGCCGGTTGCTACAACTATTAGTATTGAAGACACTGTAATGGCAGAACTAATAAATGCTGTTGTTGTAGCTTTTATAGTAAGTTCCTTGTAGATGAACTTTCCTACTATGAATCCATATACACAGGCAACAACAGCTGCTTCGGTTGCCGAGAATATTCCACCGTAGATTCCTCCGATGATGATGACTGGTACGAATAGAGCCCAGATGGCGCTAAAGGTATTTTTTACTACAGTTTTGAAATGAAATTCACTGTGTGTGCTTTTGTAGCCGTCTCTTTTGGCAAAATAATAAACAAGAATCATAAGAGCAAATCCGGCCAAAAGACCAGGTCCAACTCCTCCCATAAACATATTTCCAGGAGATGCTGCTGGCAGTGCCACGCAATACATTACCATAGGTATGCTTGGGGGTATTATTGTACCAAGTACTCCTGCTGATG
>JAUVAG010000074.1 GCA_030591825.1 Dethiosulfatibacter sp. | reverse complement strand
TTGCCCATTCTTATGTTGAATATCCTCTGGAAATTATAAACTCTTTCCGATTGTCTTATCATTTCTTCAGAATCTATTGTTGTTCCTGTTATTCCATAGTATAAGTCAAGATAGTTTTGTACATGCTCCGGCATCTTTGCAGGCTCATCTGTTTCTGAGTTGTTTGCTGGCGCTATATCGTTCCATGGAAGCTTGCAGATGCCTAGAAGTCCAAACCATGTTCTGAACATTGGAAAGTAGTGAAGTGCTTCTGCCTTGTCTGCAAAAGTAGGTATCTGGTTGTTAACCATATCCATGAATATGAGCCATGCCTCATCATGCTGGGGTCCCTTGTTTGTAAGTCCGAATCCTCCCTGTTGAGCAAGTGATTCCTTGCAAAGGTATTCAGAGTATTCCAGTCCCTTCTGCTCGCATCCTATATCAAATAGAAAGTCGGGGTCAGCTCCGTATTCTTCGGCGAATATTTTTTTCATCCTGTGGATTCCCTGACCTGCTATCATTCCGAATCCTTCTCCCCTTGACATCTGGTGCATCATTTCAAGACTGGCTTCAATATTTCCAAACTTAAGCTCCAGTCCTCCTGTGATTTCCTTGTTGATTATTCCTCTTTCATAACATTCCATTATAAATGCTGTAAGTGTTCCATAGGATATTGTATCTATTCCATAGGTATCACAGTAGAAGTTCAGTTCCAATACTGCATGGGGATCGAATATCCCACAGTTGGCTCCAAGTCCGGCTGCATTTTCATATTCCGGTCCGTCTACTATTACCTTGTCTCCCTTGTATGGTCCTGTCTTAAGCAAGAAGTTGTCTGCCGCCTTTGCACATGCCACAGAGCATCCATACCAGCATCCATCTACCATTCCCTGGGTACAGTAGTTTTTTATGAAGACCTTTGATGATATGTATTTTGTATCAGGGTGAGATCCATACATACAGTTGTGTACTGGTAGTAAATCATATTCATCCATTACTTCTATTATATTGGCTGTTCCTATTTTTCTCATATTGTTCTGACTTGAGTCAAGGTCTGCCATTTCTTTGTGGAGCTTGATTCCTGTTCTGTTTATTATTGACTGGTCGAAGGCGTTGTTAAGGTTTCCCTTTACATCTTTGGCTATTACCACTACTGCCTTGATTTTTTTGTTTCTGAATACTGTTCCCAGGCCGCCTCTTCCTGCCTGCTTTAGTCTTACTCCCTTTCTTCTAAGATCATAGAAGGTAAAGTTTAGTACTCCTATTCTTGTATTTTCCGAGGCTGTTCCAGCTGTTATCACAGATACCAGCATCTTGTCTTTTTCGGTGGCCCCGTACATTTCTGTAAGCTGTTCTCCAAGTACATGACCATCTATTGCTTCTTCCGGTGCTTCTTCTATTGTTATTTTGTTTTCTTTCCCGTTTATTACTATTATTACGTCCTTGTCTGCTTTTCCCTGGATTTCCATTGCATCAAAACCACAAAATTTAAGGTAGGGTCCGAAGTATCCACCAACATTTGAATCTATTGGTATATCCGTCATGGGAGAAATACTACAGATAAGACTTTTTCCTGTTCCCGGATACTGTGTTATTCCTCCTACAGGTCCCACTGCTATTACTATTTCATTTTCAGGTGAATCCCACTTGGTCTCTGGTTTTACTGCATCCCAGAGATATCTCATTCCATAGCCCTTTCCACCGATGAATTTATCTTTCATTACCTGGGGTACGTCTTTTTCACATATTTCATTGGTTCCAATATTTACATAAAGTGTCTTGTCCGTATATCCTCTGAAGAGGTCTTTCTTTTCGTAGCTATATTCATTTAAGAGTTTGTGTGCTTCTTTCATCTTTTGTATGTTCATCATAACCTCCTCCTAGAATTCCTGTATCTTAAGCGCACCTGTGGGACATACGTCTACGCAAAGTCCACATGCTATGCACTTGAATGGCTCGTGGTAATCATCATGCTGGAACATTGCCCCTTCAGGACAAAATCCTACGCACATATAGCATCCTACACAATCTTTCTTGTTCAGTTTTACTACTCCTTTGACATCCTTTGTAATGGCCATTGTAGGACAGATATCTACACATACTCCGCACTGGGTGCATATTGTTAGTCTGTTCCAGTTTCTGTCTTCGAACTTCTCAAGCCTTATTCTTGATTTTGCTTCATTTTCTTCCTTGAAGTATGCCGAAGAGCATTTTTCAACACATGCTCCGCATCCTATGCATTTTGATTCGTCTTTTATGAGTCTTTTCATTTTTCCTCCGGTTTAAATAATAAACAAGTGTAACCCGTATTATCATACGGGTTACACTTATAACATAAATCTGATTAGCATGAATTCTTAACCGTTTATTTTGATAAATAATCTAAATCTATGAATTTGATTCATCTACTGGATTATTATTTTTCTGAGTTTTATCCAATTTAGTCATGGTAATGCCTGTGTATCCATAAATTATTGAAATTATAGGATTTATATAATTCAAAAATGCGAATGGCAAATATGCCAATGTCGGTACTCCCAATGTCGAAGCCATGAAAACTCCACCATTATTCCAAGGGATCAGACAGGATGTAATCGTTCCTGCATCCTCAAGACATCTAGACAAATTTTTAGGATGAAGTCCGTTTTCTTCAAATCTTTCTTTATACATGTTGCCAGGTATTACTATTGCCAAATATTGACTTGCTGTTAATATGTTTACAGCTATACAAGTGAGTACTGTTGCCAGGACCAGTGATCCTGTACTGTTTGCAGCCGAAAGAATTTTATCAACTATAACATGAAGCATTCCCGTTTTTTCCACTACTCCTCCAAATGCCATTGCAACAAAGACCAGTGTAATTGTATAACTCATGCTTGATAACCCTCCACGACTAAGGAGTTTATCAATAGTTGCCATACCTGTTTCCGATGTAAATCCTGAATATGCAGCAGTTACAACAGCTGCCAGACTGGCTTTCTGCACTACAAGTGCAAATATTGCTGCCAGGAAAGATCCACCGATTAACCCTGGCAATGCTGGAACCTTTTTTACAACCATTACAATAACCATTATTGGCGGTATCAGGAGAAATGGGCTTATTACAAAGCTTGAAGACAGTCCAT
Source organism: Dethiosulfatibacter sp. (assembly GCA_030591825.1). GTDB lineage: Bacteria > Bacillota > Clostridia > Tissierellales > Dethiosulfatibacteraceae > Dethiosulfatibacter. The sequence goes on along the minus strand of JAUVAG010000074.1, from coordinate 3,289 downwards.
TTAAAATGATATCAATATTTGTCTTGTCGATGGCATTACTTCCATATTTAATACCCATTATGCCGTATAGAACCAGAGATATCAACAGGCTAGGCCCTGTCGTATATATCATATGCTTTATGTGTTCGAATAATTCAGCTCCGACTATAGCAGGTGCAAGGTTGGTTGTATCAGAAAGCGGTGACATCTTGTCTCCAAAATACGCTCCAGACAATATTGCTCCGGCAACCATTGGCAGCGGTATGTTCATTGTTTCTCCAATACCTATAAGTGCAATACCTACAGTTCCAACTGTACTCCATGAGCTTCCAGTCGCAACAGATACTATGGCGCATATTATACATGCAACCAATAAGAATACTTTAGGTGAAATGATTTTTAATCCAAAATATATCATTGATGGTACTACTCCGGAAATTATCCAGGTACCAATTACAATTCCTATTACAAGAAGAATTGTGAGTGCCTGCAGTGAAGTCCCTATTGTCTCCATCATGTATTTCTCTATTTCTTCCCATTTATAGCCTGCTTTTATTGCAACCAGTGCAGCAACGGCTGTTGATATAACTATAGGCATATGTGATCCGGTATCTAGATATCTAAGTGATATTACTATAGTTATTATTAAAGTCAACATTGGAATCAATGCTAAAGGTATATTCATTTTTCTATGTTCAGACATAATTTTTTTCCCTCTTTTCAAAAATTTTATTCATGCTCATCAGTTTTATTATTCTATATATACCTGCAGGCTTAAAAGCCCACAGGTTTATTGTTTTTACAGAATAATCTTTATTGCCGGGTATTTCTCGGTAATTGCCTTTACAGTTTCTTCAGGAAGTCTTACAGGTTCGTGATTTTCAAGAATATCTATTGCTTTTTCATGAGCCCTTTCCTTCATATCCTTTGCCCCGTCATCATTCCATTCACTCCATATCCTTCTTTCAATCAGGTCCGAATTATACATTTCACCTCTCATATGTCTCATAGTATGCTCATGATACAAGAAATGTCCTCCAGGTCCAATTGAGTTTATTACTTCATCAGCCAAGCTGTCCTTGTTTACTTCAATTCCTCTGAGTATTCTTAATGCCATTCCGTTGATTACATCATCAATAATCATTTGGTCAAGAGAATATGTAAATGTACTGTCAAGAAATCCTCCTACGTCATGAATATACTGGCCACCTGAAAGAGTAGCAAGCAACGTCATCATTGATTTTTCTATTCCTGCCTGAATGTCACTCGTCTTCGATTCAGTAAGTCCACCCGTAGAATAAAGTGGAAGATTATAAAATGATGCCATCTGTGAAAGAGCACCACTCATAACGCCCATCTCAGTATATCCCATTAAGCACTGCATTGTTCTCATGTCAGCAGCATTAGGAGTAACGCTGAATACTGTAGGTGCTCCTGCCTTAATCGTTTGAACGAAGAATACATTGAAAAGACATTCCGCTACAGACTGCACCAACAAACCTGCAAGTGACATAGGTGCACTTAATCCCAAAGTCGGACAACCAATCCAGAATATTGGTATTCCTGCCTCTATTCCCTGCTTAACCCAGTCAATGTTTTTCTTGTCTGCTTTTAAAGGGCTAATACATGTACTTAAAAATCCTACGAACGGTTTTTCTCTTAATTCTTCCTTTCCGCCTGCTATCATTCTAGCCATTTCTATAGTATGCTTAGGATCTTCCCAAACACCCATACATATTGGTTTAGTAGTATTGTTGACTGTAGTGAAAAGCCTGTTTATATCTTTGTCACCATCTTCTAAATCATTAAGCTCTGTAGCGGTAACCGGAGGCTCAACTATGTGAAGATTTTCCAAATAATCTGCAATTTTAATTGCCTGTGCAATATCTGTCAGTTTTCCGGTTCTTCTTTCGCCAGTTTCAAAATCGTAAATATTAACAGCTGTTCCACCTTGCTGAAATACTACCTTGTTTGGCTCAATTACTACATCATGCTTGGTTTCACGACCATAAAGCCTTACTCTTGAAGGAGCCTTCTTAACATAATCCATCAATAACTCTTCCGAAACCCTTACAATTTGTGTTTCAAAATCAACATCACAACCAACTTCTTCAAATCTTTTTAAACATTCCTCATTTTCGACCATGAATCCACATCCGCCAAGTACGTTTACTGCAGCTTTGTGTATTAGCTTAACCTCGTTCATTGATAGAGGCTGGTATAAATTTGCTCCAAATCCTGTTACGCTCATAATATTTCTCCCTTTATTATATTAAAATTAATCATTAATAATAGTTTCTTTAATTTCTATGCCTCTGGCCTTCAACTCACCTATGAATTCAACATAGGGTACATCCTTTACAGATGTCAAGAGACCTCTCTTCTCTATCTGTCCCTTGACAATCATCTGGGCAGCAATACTTGCCGTGAATCCTACAGTTCTATTCATTGCATACAAACCTGTGTCAAGATCCCTTGTATCAACCATGTCATAAATTATTGTCTGTTCTTTGCCATTTTTCTTACCCTTGATTATATTTCTCATGGCAACCATGTCTTTTTCATCTCTTTTATATTGAAGTTTAGGTCCTAAAAACTTATCCAAAAACTCTATAGGCGATACTCCATCAAGTCCCTCTACAGGTTCATTGCTCAAGAATCCAATATCTTTAAGCTTTGTCCAAAGTTCACCGTGACCTTCCCATCTCATGGCTCTTCTTGAAGTGGATTTTATCGTATCTGATATTCCAAGATGTTCACAAAATGTAACTGCATCACCATTGGGAAACGCTTCCAGCGCACCGATTCCAGGAAAATCAAATTTAACAAGGTTTTCATCTCTGAACTCATCATCAGCTTTTATAACTTTTACTACTCCGTCTTCCATAATTTTTGCATCTCTTGCATAAGACAATAAAACTCCATACCAGGTCCAAGTGACTTTGTACTTAAATTCGTTGTCAATAGCTTCCTTAGTCGGGAATCCTCCTGTCCATGAATGAAGCTCTGTAACCTCATCAAGCTGACTAACACCATATCCGCATAAAACAAGATCTATTCCAGGATCGAGTCCTACTTCAGGCAAAATTGTAACTCCCGCCGCTTTAGCCTTTTGGTCAATATCTTCTTCAGACATTTGATGACCGTACATTGAGTTTACAATATGGACACCTGCTTCAATTCCAGCATAAGCTATTTGGTCAATAAATTTTACCGGCAACAGATCAATGGCAACATCCACTTTTTTCATAAGATTAACAAGTGATTTAAAATCTGAAACATCAAGCTTCTCCACCTGAACCTTGTTCAT
>JAUVAG010000304.1 GCA_030591825.1 Dethiosulfatibacter sp. | reverse complement strand
CGGTAGCTAAACACCAACGCTTCAAGGTGTTTTGTGCATTTAGTCATGTCGACGGATCAGGGAACAGTCATATGTTATTCATCAGTGCCTTACTAAACCTATTGATTTTGTATTTTAATGAATACAACCTTAAGGTAGTTCCCTTCCTTAAACTCATCTATTGTAGTAAAGTCAACTGGTAGGGAATACTCTTCCAGAATCCTGTATTTTCTTTCCTTTTCATTGAAAGCAGTATCGATAAATTTCTTGAATTTGTCCATATTGAAGGATGCGCAATTGGTGGAAGCCACTATGACGCCTACATCTTCCGTTATGTCTATGACTTCCTTTAACAAGTCCTTGTAGTCCTTGTCAGCGCTGAAAATATTCTTTTTCGATTTAGCAAAGCTTGGAGGATCAAGAATTACAAGGTCGAATTTCATTTCCTTCTTTATTGCATATTTAAAATAATTGAATACATCTTCTACAACTATATGATTTGTATCAAGGTGAAGTCCATTGATATAAAACTGTTCTTTTGTCTTTTCAAGGCTTCTGTTTGCAAGATCTACACTTGTAGTGTCTTTCGCTTCTCCAAGGGCTGCAAATACGGAGAATGCTCCCGTATAGGAAAAAGTGTTCAGTACAGTCTTTCCTTTTGAATACCTGTCCCTTATTTTTTTCCTAACCTCTCTCTGGTCAAGAAAAACTCCCGTCATGTCTCCTTCGTCAAGATAAATTGCAAAATTCACACCATTTTCCTTTACGATTACAGGGAATTCTCCCTTTTCACCCATAATAAATTCGTCTTCTTCAATACCATCATCAAATCTCTTCTTCTGATAAATACCCTTGTAGACAATCATTCTGCTTAGTATTTCAACTATAGTATCCTTGAACCTGTAGATTCCTTTGCTGTACCAGTTTATGAGATAATATCCATCGTAGTTGTCTATGGTAAGACCGCCTATTCCATCACCTTCACCATTGAATACTCTGTATGCGGTGGTTTCTTCATCAAAATAAAATGGAGCCCTTTTGTTGAGGGCTGTAATTATCTTGTTCTGAAAGAACATCTGATCTATTTCTTCCTTCTTTCTTGTAAGAACCCAACCGTATCCCTTGTTCTGCCTACCGAAATATCCTCTTGCTATATACTTGTTCTTGTCGTCAACAAGTTTCAATATTGACCCCTCTACCTTCAAGTCTTCAATATTATTAACTGCCTCCTTGAAAATCAGGGGATAACCTTCCTCATACTTTTTTATATATCTTTTATTTATTCTAACAATTATTTCATTTTCCATGGTCATTCCTTTTTTATATTAGAACTCATAAAAATGAGTCCCTGCTATCTTTATCATAAGATAATTAATTATACCATCTATAATTCATAAGTCATCAACAATTCTAGTTAAATCCATAGCAATAGGGGCAACATTCTTAATCAAAATAAATATTGCCAACATCTCTATTGGTAATATTTATTAATCATGTCCATATGAATTTTCATTCTTTTCCTTGCTTTGTCCTTGTCCCTGTTGACTATTGATTCATATATGTCTCTATGCAGGGTTTCAAGTATGTCATCTTCCTCATGTTCTATTACAATATGCCTTATATTGTAGGTGAACAATTGAATCATAGGTGCCATTGCATTGTATGCATTAAGTATGATGCTGTTTTTTGACGCTTTTGCAATTAAATAGTGAAATTTCTTATCCTTTCTTGACTTTTCAACTTCACCTTTTGCATTGATCATTTCTTCATAGCATGATTTCAGCTTTTCTATTTCCCCATCAGTAATTCTTTCCGCCGCAAGAGTGGCTATTTCCACCTCAATCATTCTTCTGAATTCAAAAACATCATCTGCGGTTGTATCAGTAAGCTTCAGTACTATAGCCATAGGCTCTTCAGGCCATTCATCAAATTCATCTTTTATATATGTACCGCTTCCAGGTCTGTTTTCAAACAGGCCTATGATACTGAGTATCTTGTATGCTTCCCTGATTGAAGCTCTGCTTACACCTAATAATTCGGCAAGATCTCTTTCAGTAGGCAATCGATCACCTTTTTTAATTTCATTCAACCTGATTTTTTCGCCCAGATATTCCATCACCTTATAGTATGTTTTATTTGAATCTACTTTTATCATTTAATCACCCTTACTGTTCATGATATTTTCTTAATGCATCCATATGTCGTTTCATTGCTTTTCTGGCTTCTTCAGGATTTCTGTCTACAACAGCTTCAAAAACATCTTTGTGAATTCTTACCATAAGCTCATATCCTTCCGACAAGATACCCCTTGCTCTAATGTCATAAATCATCATATTCATCATATATTCCATTGCATTGTATGAATTTATAATAATAATATTCTTTGTTGCCCTTGCTAGCAAACCGTGGAATTTATTATCATATTTTGCACTTATGATTTCATCATCCATATTTATCAATTTTCCATAACACTCTTTCAATTCCTCAATTTCACCATCTGTAATTCTTTCTGCTGCAAGAGTTGCTATTTCCACTTCTATCATATTTCTGAACTCAAAAATTTCATTCTTTCCAGTATCTGAAAGCATGAAGGCAATAGACATAGGGCCAGAAAACCAGCTTTCAAATTCTTTTCTTATATATGTTCCATCACCTTGTTTTCTTTCGACTATTCCGATAATATCTAAAATTTCAAGAGCCTCTCTAATTGAATTCCTTCCTATTCCAAGAATTTCAACCAGCTTTCTTTCCGTTGTTACCTTATCCCCTTTGCAGAGAATGCCTTCTTCCACCTGCTGTCCTATATATTCTATAACCTTTTCATATGCTTGTTTGTCTTTTTTATTTTTCACATCATCACTCCATTATCTAAAATTATTATAAATTATAAGTACATCAAAGTAAAGCACGGCAAGAGTGAAATTTAATTTCTCATCTTGTATCTTGAGTTTTGCAGCAAAATATTTCCATAACAAACCGCAACCCTTTGTTTCT
>JAUVAG010000082.1 GCA_030591825.1 Dethiosulfatibacter sp. | reverse complement strand
TAATATGATGTAGAGGCTCTCATCATAGCCTATCTGAACATTGTTTGCTATGAGCTCGTCAATAGACTGACTGTTTTCAGTCCATTCATCTCCTTGAAGAAGGGATGAGCTTGCAAATATGGAGGATATATGGCTTTTCATGGATTCGGTTATTGAATCAAGTTGGATTTTTTCAAGCTGGTCTGTAATGAAGAATCCAACCATAGCCATTGCCATGAATACCAGAAGAAAATATATTAATGTGAATCTCCACCTGATGCTCTTAAACATTATTAAATCCTCCTGAAATAGTAGCCGACACCTCTTTTAGTAATTATATACTTGTCGTCCTTGTTTTCAATCTTTTCACGGAGCCTTCTCACTGTAACATCTACAGTCCTCAAATCTCCGAATTCATATCCCCATACCTCTTTCAAGAGATGATCTCTCTTGAATACCCTGTCGGGATTAAGAGACAGATATTTCAAAAGTTCAAACTCCCTGTGGGTAAGGTATATGAGTACATCATTCTTGAATACTTCAAGCTTGTTATAATCAAACTTAAGCTTTCCGTAATGGATTATCTTGGTCTTCATTTCCTCTTCAGGATTTTTATAGCTATTTCTTCTCAAATTTGCCTTAACCCTAGCAACCAGCTCATTCATGCTGAAAGGCTTTGTTATATAGTCGTCAGCTCCTGCTTCAAGTCCAGTAATTTTATCCGTCTCTTCTTCCTTTGCCGTAAGCATGAGTACTGGAACAGTTGACCAGGTCCTTATTTCCCTCAAAACCTCGAATCCGTTTTTATATGGAAGCATTATATCAAGAAGTACAAGATCCGGATCCGATTCCCTTGCAATCTCAACTGCTTCATTTCCGTCAAAGGCCGTAAAAACCTCAAAGCCTTCTTTTTCAAGATTATATTTTATAATATTTGCTATAGGTCTTTCGTCATCTACAACCAATATCTTATCGCTCATTTTATTTCTCCCTTAATTCTTGCCTTATTTTCTTTTCCAATCGACGTAGTCGCTTTGCCTTAGCTTAGGAAAGCCTATTATTTTACAAAATCACTTGAAGCATTGTGTTTTTGCTTTAGAGGTAGTCTTTCCACGCTGGCAACACCACCTGTACACTATCCGCTTCGCGTCTAACATGATGTAACCATTGTGTACTGGATGACGCGACGTAGTCGCTTTGCCTGACTTAGGAAAGTTATTATATGCAAAACCCCTTGAAACTTTGGTGTTTTGCTTACAAGGTAAACTTTCTTGCGCAACAACATCCGCTTACGCGTATGACGTAGCGGAGCTACTTTGTTTTGATTATACCATATGTTTGTGTATTTTTTCCATTTCTTCGTAGAGAGGTTTAAGTTTTTTGTAGATATTTTTGTAGACTCTGGAATATATCCTTCTGTAAATTGTAGAATTCTTTTCATCAGGCTTGAAGGTGGATTTTTTATGGACCATTTGTTCAATTCCCTGATCTATGTCCTTGAATTTCCCCAGTGCTGTAAATCCTGCAACGGCACCACCAAGTCCTGTGGTTTCGAAAGTCTGAACTCTGTATACCTCCCGGTTGAAGATATCTGCCGTTATCTGGCATATTGCATCACTCTGAGAACCTCCTCCAGATAATGCTATGGATGTCATTTTTCTTCCAGATTTTTTCTCAAGGGTCTCTATTCCCTCTAAAAGAGCGAAGGCTATTCCTTCAATTATTGCTCTGTAAAGATGCGCTCTTGTGTGGCCGTCATGGAACCCTATAACCGAGCCTTTTGCTTCCGGTCTCAGAAGCTCTTGTCCCCAGAATGGCTGAAGTATAAGACCGTCACAGCCTGGAGGAATATGATCAAGCTTATCATCAAGAAGCCGCACTGCTTCCTGGGAGTTTCCTCCTGCTTCAATGAGTTCCTTTTGGGCAAATTCCTCCTCGAACCACTTCACCATCCAAAATCCCCTATATATAGATATTTCCGGATTATACCACCCCTTCTTTACAGAAGGAAAAGCTGGAAAAAGTGTAACTATTTCAAAATACTTTTCACTGGAAGTTTGAATTGTAGCCTGGGATCCAAGGGAAATACTTCCCTGATCAAGATTCCTACAGCCTACACCTATGGTTTCACAACCCTTGTCTGAACCTGTTGCTACAACCAAAAGACCCTTAGGCAGCATTGTTTCCCTTGATGCTTCTTCAGTTATTTTCCCTAGAATTGTACAAGGTTCAACCAAGTCGTATAAATATCTATTGTCAAGGTCGAAAATCTGCCTTTTTATATCATTCTTTCCTGCCCACTTAAACCTTTTATAGTCAAACGGAAGGTGTCCTACGGTCGATGCAGTACTGTCTGCAAATCTTCCAGTAAGTCTATAGTTTAGATATGTTGAAAGAAGAAGGTATTTATCTGTCTTCTCCCATATTTCTGGCTCGTTGACCCTTATCCAGTTAGCCCTGAATTCCCTGTTATAAGTATCACCGATTCTTTTGAACTTCACAAATTTCATAAGGGTATTTGCCCAGATCTTCATAGGTCTGATTTCTTCGTTTTTTCTCTTGTCCATCCATATTATGCAATCCCGTAGTACCTTTCCTTTTTTGTCTACAACAACTACGGAATCCCTCTGACAAGATACTGTAACTCCCTCTACTCTGTCAAAGAGGTATTTGTCCTTTTCGTAAAGGGATTTTATTCCTGTACATATTTTATTCCATATAATATCCGGATGGATTTCCTTCCAACCCGGATTCAATGACTTGTATTCTTCAATAGCTGATTTAAATTTAAAAAGAAGATTGCCTTGGAGGTCAAAAACCAAGACCCTTACACTCTGTGTCCCGCAATCAACAGTTATGAAGCAGTTTTTATCCACAGCCCCTCCTGAAAATATTTATTTTTAAAGACACCGAATCCGTCTCTTGTACGCTAAAACCATTATATCAGAATTGGCAAGGAGATTGTATTAAATGATTTAATACTTCGAAAAGTTAACTATTCAACATTTCCCTTGTTTTTATTGAACTTTTCTCAATTTTATGTTATATTAGATATTAAAAAAGCAAAGAGAGGCAGCTATGATAACAGTAATAGATGGTAAAGGCGGAGGACTTGGCACCAGAATAATCGAAGAGCTAAGGAAAACCTACGGCAATAAAGTTGGAATAGTTGTACTTGGAACAAATGCAACAGCTACAAACTCAATGAAAAAAGCAGGAGCTGACCAGGCAGCAACAGGTGAAAACCCCGTAGTCATCAACAGCAAAAAAGCCAAACTCATTCTAGGACCCATTGCAATAATACTGCCTGACGGACTCATGGGCGAAATAACCCCAAAGATGGCTGAAGCCGTAGCAAACAGCGATGCAAAGAAAATACTACTACCCTCGTCACAATGCAATATAGACATAGTTTCAACATCTCCAGACGCAAACATGTCTGCACTAATAAATGAACTTATAGAAAAAGTTGGAAAAGAAATATTCTAGGAGGATTTATGGAATTTGTCACCTCAATCCATTGCATAGATGGAAGAATTCAAGAAAAAATTAATAAGTATTTGAAAGAAAAATACAATGCAAAACACGTGGACTCAATAACAGAACCAGGACCTTGTTATACCTTGGCTGCCCACAACGATGAAGCACTAATTGCTTCAATATTGAGAAAAGTCGACATTTCTGTTTACACGCATGGCTCAAAGGTTATTGCAGTATCCGGCCATTACGACTGTGCAGGAAACCCTGTTTCAAAAGAAGAGCAGGAAGAACATATCAAGAGTAGTCTTGAATTTTTAAAATCAATATATAAAGATATAGAAATCATTGGTTTTTATATAAACGATGATTGGGAAGTAGAAGAAGAATTAACAATATAATGTTGTCAAAAACTGTAAAAGAGAAAACCTGGGTTTTCTCTTTTTTGATAACTTAAGAAAATTAAAATATGCATAACACCTTGAAGCGTTGGTGTTATGCGATTAAAGGAACTTTCTTTCGCATCTTAATAAATGCTATGGTCCCTATCTGTTTCACATCTAACGCGACTATGTCGCTGTGACCTATTTAACGCAGCATAGCTGCTTTCTTGATATTAATCGCCTTATTCTTCGTCATCGTCACCGTTGTAGAAATCATCCTTCATATCGCTTTTACTCAAAACTTCTGCAACCTCGGACTTTTCGGGAAGCAATATCCACATAAGAATATAAAGCATTACTCCAATTCCGTATAACCACGAAAATACAACCCACACAATTCTCACTATAGTAGGATCTATATCGAAATATTCAGCAACTCCTTGGCAGACACCTGCTATTTTTTTATTGTCAGTATTCTTATACAGTTTCCTCTCCAATAAACTCATCACCTTTCAATAATATTGATTATCTTATTTATACATCATTACCCTTAAACAGATATTAAAAAATTATTAAAATTACATTAAGTCAAGTTATAAGTCAAGTTATAAGTCAAAAGCATATTGTTTTGTTACGAAACTTACTTTTGACTCAAACTACCTTTTAGTAAAAAACACTCTATAATTTAAGTGTTTTCATGAGTCTGCTATTCATCCAGGTTGCTCTTGTAATCATGTAATTGCATTCAATATGGTAGGAATCAAGCTGCTCGATCATCTTTTCTTCTTCCTTGTAAAGGACATGACCTGCATGTTCAAGAGACATGATTGAATTCACATTATCCTTCCAAACCTGTGCATGTACTTCATGTACATTCAGGATATTGAAGCAATAGTCGTATATAAGCTTTCTTGCTTCCTGCATATATCCCTTTCTCCAACAATGCTTGGCAATACGTTCTGCTTCAGCAGGAATAATAACAGATCCGTCGGGATATTCTATGGGCTTCCAGACCCAATATGTACCTATAATTTTTCCTGTCACATTGTTGATTATTGCCCAGGAAATAATCTGCTCTAATTCAGAATATTTTTTAAGATTTTCCCTTGTCTCCAAGACGTTTCCAGGAGCATTGTTTCCAGTCCACCGATGTATGTCAGGATCCTTTGACAACTTGTACCATTCAGGTGCGTCTACAGGAACATTTATCTCTCTTAGCGTTATTCTATTTGATTCTAAAATTGGTGTATTTTCAACATTAATCATAATTCCACCCCATTAAATGTACCGTTGATATTATACCCCCACTAACCTTAACTAATCATGACTATGAAGTCTAAAAGACATGAATAAATCCGCTGAATATTTCAGCGGACATATTTTCTTATTGTAGTACTATTAATATAAAACAGGTAAATATAATCCCGGATCTTTTTTAACTCCATACTTTCTTACCTCGAAATGTACATGCGGTCCAGTACTGTATCCCGTATTCCCTACTGCTGCAATCTTCTGGCCTTGATAAACCATTTCACCTACATCTACATAAATCTTTGAACAGTGTGCGTATACAGTAGAATATCCACCACCGTGGTCTATCTGAACCATGTATCCGTAGTCTCCAAACCAGCCTGAATATATTACCTTGCCTCCATCTGAAGCTTTTATAGGCGTTCCAGTTGAGTTTGCAATATCAACTCCATAGTGGAAGCTTCCCCACCTTGCACCGTATCTTGAAGATACATATCCTGAAGGAAGTGGATTTATGAAAGTTCCTGTTCCTTTCTTTGGTGGAGGTGCGATAGTTCCGTTGTATACTATTTTAGTAACAGGTTCCGAAATTATATCTTCCTCAATTACTTCTCTTTCTACCTCTATTCCATTTTCCCTTATTATCTTTGCATCGACTTCCCTGATTCCATATTTTCCTGATTTTTTCACGGAATACTCGTCGTTGTACAGCCATGATACTTTTTCATATTCCGTTTCATAAGAAATCTTTTCTTCATATGTAGCAAGCTCCACAGTCCTCACACCAATATATGGCTTTGGAATTATCAGTGAAAGCTTGTCTCCAGGATGAATCAAATCCGAGTCAACGGCTGGATTTGCAGATATCAGCTCGTCAACTGTCAAGTTGTACTGGCTGGATATTGTCCAAAAGTTATCTCCCTGCTCAACAACATGGGTTTGTTCTTCTGTAGTTCCCTTTTGAAGATAATGAAGAAGCTTCTCCAT
>JAUVAG010000061.1 GCA_030591825.1 Dethiosulfatibacter sp. | reverse complement strand
TCAAGGGATACTACCATGTACTTCATGGAACCATATCACCAATTGATGGAATAGGTCCTGATGAAATAAATATCAAAGGACTCATAACAAGGCTTAATGAAAAGGTACAGGAGATAATCCTTGCCACAAACCCAACCATTGAAGGTGAGGCTACAGCCATGTACATAGCAAGGCTTGTAAAGCCAATGGGCATAAAGGTAACAAGAATAGCCCACGGAATTCCTATTGGTGGAGATATTGAGTATACAGACGAGGTAACCCTTGTTAAGGCTCTCGAGGGCAGAACTGAACTCTAATTAAATAACTAGTCAAAAAAACAGAAACACGCTGGAAAATCAGCGTGTTTCTGTTTTTTTGTGTTGTCTAAATAGCCTTTTTATCGTTGTTGGCTTTTTCTTTATTTTTGGATTTATTTTTTCTACTGAATTTTTCTTTTAGACTTGATTTTTGTTTGTTGTCGCTTTTTTCTATATTGCCGGTTTCTTTTTTGATCTTAGGTCGGTGCAACTGGCTTTCTCCAGCATTTATTATTGCTGTCTTTGTTGCTATAGGTCCTATTACTTCAGTTAGTATTGTAGTTGCAAGGAGGATTGTGATTACTATGTCTCCAAGATCAGTTCCTGCAAATTCACGGCTAACGCTGATTGCAAGACCAACTGCAACCCCCACCTGAGAGTAAAGACCGAAACCGATGTATTTCTTGACAGTCGTGGATGATTTTGAAATAAATGCTCCTAGTGAAGCACCTGCTGTTTTTCCTATGATTCTTACTGCAAAATATACAAATCCTACAAGTCCAAGTTGAGGTATCATTGAAATGTTGAGCCTTGAGCCTGCAAGGATGAAAAATATTGAAACGATTGGTGTTGAAAAAATTTCAATTTGTTCAAATGCATATCTGTTGTCGGGAACAAGGTTTGCCACTATTACACCCATGGCCATTGCAGACAACAGTGCAGATAAATGGAAAGTAGTTGTGATTCCTATTAAAATAAGTATTGCACCAAGTATATATGAAAGTACGTCTACGCTTCTTCTTTCTTTATTAAGGATATATGAAAGACAAAATCCTATTACAGCTCCAACAAGAAGTGAAAGAACAATCTCCATCAAGGGAAGCAATAGAACCTTTGTCACTGTCAGTGCTTCATGTTTTATGAAAACTTTGGCTATGGCCGATGAAACTGAGAATATCATCAAACATATTGCATCGTCTACAGCGACTACTCCAAGGAGTGTTGATGTAAGAGGACCTTTTGCCTTAAGCTCTCTAAGAACCATAGTTGTTGCTGCAGGTGCCGTGGCTGCTGCAACGGCTCCAAGTACAAGTGCATTTGCTATACTTTGACCCAGGGCCAGCAATGCACCCGTTACAAGTGCAAAAGCAATGAAAGATTCGAAAAATGCGATTATGAATATTGATTTTCCCAGTTTTTTAATAAGGGGGATTTCAAATTCACTACCAATATTGAATGCTATTATTCCCAGTGCAAAATCACTGATAAAGGACAGTTTGTCCAGTAATACTGAGTTTGTAATATTAAATCCTGATACTCCAAGTATAAGCCCTGCGATAATATAACCGGCTACACTAGGAATTTTGACCTTGTTAATAAGCTTTCCTGCAAATAGTCCTACAAGAACTGCTATTCCCAAGCTAGTAAATTCGTTCATTTTATTATACCTTCTTCCAATTGTTTTTTAGTCTATGGAAATCAGCGTAAGAAAGATATATTATGCAAAATCCTTTGAAACGTTGGTATTTTACATCTAAGGAAAACTTTCTACGCGAACAACACCGTTTAAACGTATGACGCAACGAAGTTGCTTTGTCTAAGTGATATTTGGAGCTTCCTAAAAAACAGCTAGAAATTATGCGCTTAAAACAAAATTGGCTTGACTACATTAGATGAGTTTAGCACTAATGAAAAACCATGTCAAATCATTTGATGACTTTAGTATTAAGATTTCGTAACATTTAAGGTAAAGCTTGAATACCTTGAAATTCCAGAGAAAATGGAATCGTTTTCATATATTTTTCATGAGTAGCTTGATTATTAAAGCAGTTTGATATATATTTATGATGGTAAAAAAATTTAAGGTGACTTTAAAAAAGGAAGTTTTAACTCACAAGGAGTTTCGTACTGATTTATGTAAGATTATGATATTTAAATAATAAGGAAGTTTTAACTCACAGCAAGTTTCGTACTGATTTATATAAGATTATGATATTTAAATAATAAGGAAGTTTTAACTCACAACAAGTTTCGTACTGATTTATATGTTATATAGTATACAGTTGAAGCATCTATATACTATATAACATATAAATCAACTCAACTAAAGTTGTGATTTAAAACGGGGAGAGACTAATGTTTACAGATATAGTAATGGACCATTTTAAAAATCCAAGAAATGTTGGATTCATAGATGATGCAAGTGGAGTAGGATTTGCAGGGGACCCTGAATGTGGGGATAACCTTAAGATATTTATCAAGGTGGAGAACTACATTATAACAGATATAAAGTTTCAGGTTCAAGGATGCACTGCAGCTATAGCATCAAGCAGCATGACTACGATGCTTGCTAAAGGAAAGCATGTCATGGCGGCTTTTGCAATTACTGAAAAAGATATTACTGAAGCCCTTGGTGGCCTTCCTCCTGAAAAGGAGCATTGTTCGGTTTTGGGTGCGTTGGCACTTAAAAAAGCGGTTGCTGATTATTCAAGGAAGAGGGAAGAGGATTAAGTGATAGAAACATTGTTAGGTCCAACAAAAAAGCACAGAAAGACCGGAATTATGGCTCTTTCTGTGCTTTTTTGTTTAAAATATAAATTTATCTGCCCCTGGAGTTTTTCTTTCGGGACTTATTAATTGTCTGTCTTCCTCTAGTTCCCTTGGTTTTTTCGAACTTGTTTCCCTGACTTTTGGAAGTGCTGTTAGAACCTCTTTTGTTCTTATCATCTCTTGAGTCTTTTTCGTTTTTTGAATCATTGTTGTCTCTTTTGTTTTTGCCGATTTTCGAATCCTTGCCATAACTCTTTCCTGAGCTATTTTTTGAATTCTTACTGTGGCCTTGTTTTTTGTCATTGCCCGATTTTCTATCTTTTTCAGCTTTTTTTTCACGACTTGATTTTCTAGTATCAAAATCCGTATTGTGGCCGGACTCTGTAGTTTTTCCGTCATCGCTTACATATCCGTTTTTATAGTCTTCTTTTGGTACTTTCATTCTTATTTCTTTTTCAATGCTATTCATAAGAAGTATGTCTTTTGGAGTTAGAAGGGTTACTGCGATTCCAGTTTCTCCCATTCTTCCTGTACGTCCAATCCTGTGTATATATGTATCAGGGCTTTCAGGCACGTCATAGTTGTAGATATGTGTTACTCCACTTATATCAAGGCCTCTTGAAGCAACATCTGTAGCAATAAGATACTGATATTTACATTCTCTGAAGGCGTTCATCACTTTTTGTCTTGCGTTCTGTGTCATGTCGCCGTGAAGCTTGTTGCAGAGATATTTATTCTCAGACATCTGAGCTTCAAGCACATCTGCACGTCTTTTTGTCCTACAGAATATTATTGCCATGAATGGATTTGTTTTGTCGAAATCATCAAATAATGCTTCTTGTTTGTGTCTGTCAGAACATCTGATTACTTTTTGTTTTATAGCATCTAGGGTTACGCTTTTATTATGAACTGCAACCTCAGAAGGTGAGTTCATAAACTTGTAGGCGATTTTCTTCACTCTTGAATTAATTGTAGCTGAAAAACATAGAGTTTGCTTGTTCTTGTTTGTTTTCTTAAGAATTGTTTCAATATCTTCCTTGAAGCCTATGTGAAGCATCTGATCAGCCTCGTCAAGTACAAGAGTGCTTAGATTATCAATGTTTATTGTTCTTCTGTTTAAATGGTCAAGTAGTCTTCCTGGAGTTGCTATTACCAGTGTAATGTTGTTCTTAAGCTTGTGAAGCTGTGAATTTATATCTTGTCCACCATAAACTGATAGTATCTTAACGTCAGTGTTTATTGCAAGTTTTTTTGATTCTTCTGTAATTTGAAGAGCCAGCTCCCTAGTAGGAGTGAGTATAAGTCCCTGGATATTCTTTGAATCGGTATCGAATTTCTGGAACATTGGAAGAAGAAAAGCAAGTGTCTTTCCAGTTCCAGTTTGTGCTTCAGCCATTACATCCTTGTTTTTCATTATCTTTGGAATTGTTTGTTCTTGAACAGCTGTAGGAGTATTTATTCCTTGATTATTCAGGTTGTTAATTAGATTTTCATTAAATCCGTATTTTTTAAATTTATTCATAGTTTTCCCTTATATATATATTTGCTGTTATGTCGTTTAAATCTGCTAAGTATAACACAAAGGCTGTGGATAATGCAACCAATAAATTCTCTCGCTGTTAGTAAACATAAATTTCTACAGCAATACCATTGCCCAAAACACAGTTATTGGAACTACGAGAATTACCCTTTCGAGAAATATGAGAAATAGTGTCTTTCCATCTGTCAGATTGTTAAAGGATATTATTATTAGTGACGATGCAATGTATATGAGCTGATTAAGTGTAATGGCAGACATCATAATCTGTGTTTTTACAGATAGTAGATCCTTTAGAATTATTGCTGGAACAACAAGGTCTATGGTGTTCAGTATCAGAGTCTGGCCAAGAAGGAAGGGATCTTCAAACTTGAACAGGCTCAGATACCAACCATAGGGATAGGCTGCTATCTCGAATATATTTGTGTTTTCAATTATAATATTTGCCATTGTTCCCAAGGTAATAAGAAAAGGTATGAAGGACAGAAATATGTTCAAGATGGAAAGAAGGTTTTCAGATAGGGAATATCCAGTTACTCCAGCCTTTTCTGCTGCGTTATCCATAGCTCTTTTTAGTTTGCTTTTATTTGGTGTTTCCTGCGTTCGTTCAGCTTTTTCATCATCAAGTCTGGTGAGAGGAGGTATGCGCACCATTATGAGTCCTGTTGTATAAAACACCAGGAACATAAGCAAATAAAACGTGAAGAAGTCCGACATATCTCCTACGAGGGACCAGTAGAACAGCGATGTAGGGATTGATGGTACTGTAAGGGCTCCAATTATTTTCATTGCTTCCTGTTTTGAAAAAAGCTTCTTCTCATACTGTATTCCCGTAAGGTACATTCCCATGGTTGATCCTATGAAAAATGACGTAAATATGTTTACAAGTGAGTTGCCAGGAACCTTGAATACAGGCTTGGTGAACCTGTCTAGTAATACTTCGAGGAATTCCGCCAGTCCGAAGTCGCTTAGCAGAGGCAAGAAAATGTTGGCTACTGTTATGAAAACCAGCATGCTTCCGCATATTAGTATAATTTCACCGCTTGCTGAATTAAGAAATTCGAAGGTGGGTGACTTGGAAAATATAAAGATAACAATAAAAAGAAGTGAGGTCAGGCGAAAAAACACTTGTATCTGACCTACATTGAAGTTTTTTCTTATGAACTGGCTTCTTCCTAGTGATGATGGTTTGAATAACTTCACTTCCAATGTAAGTGCACAGACAGCAATCATGAAAACAAGTACTATTATTGAATAGTATGGGGACAACACACCTTGGATGGTGTGAATTATTTTTAAAAGTATTGTATCCGGAGAACCTGGAAATTTGACTGTGAATATAATTAATCCAAGGATAGTTAGAATCATTGATTTCATTAGATTTTTTGATGTATTATTTTTCTCCATGTCAGCTCCTTAAAAGATTTCAAGGCTTAGTATATAGTACGGGATAGCAATTATCAATAGATTGGATTTAAATAATTTGTGACAAAGTATTTAAGTGGACATAATCCCCTATAAAATGTATACTATTTTTGATTAAAATTATTAGGAGAAATGTTATGAACAAGGTAAAAGGAATGATTATAATAATGTTCGCATCCGGTATTTTTGGCTTGGTGCCACTCTTTGCAAAAGTGGGAATGGAAAACGGTATGAACACCTATACATTGTTATTGTTGAGGTGCTTTTTTGCTACGCTTTTGCTCTTAATATATATGAAGATAAAAGGAATCGACTACAAGGTTGATAAAAAGTTCCTAGTGGAACTTGGAGTTGTAAGTTTTTTATGTTACGGTCTCATGATGTATACACTTGTAAGTTCATACAAATACATTCCTACAGGAATTGCCACGACTTTGCACTTTGTCTATCCAGCAGCGGTGCTAATGGGCGCTTCTCTTTTCTACAGGGAGAAGTTTACAATTGAAAAAGCTGTAACTGTATGTGCTGCAATATTTGGAATATATCTTCTATCTGCAGATAGTGGAGGTTTTCATATTGAATTAAAGGGTATCTTACTGGCCCTCGCTTCGGGAATTTTTTATGCAATTTATATACTTAAGGCATCCCACGGCAGGATTAGGGAGATGAATTCCTTTGTCCTTGTATACTATTTGTCTGGGTTCAATATTTTTTATTTTATAATATTTTCCGCTGTGACGGGGAATCTGAATTTTGATATTACAATGACTGGTTATGTGGATGTGATACTACTGTCTTTTGTTTCAATATTGGGCATGTCCCTTTTCAAGACTGGACTGAATCATGTATCTTCATGCTCCGCTTCAATACTGAGTACTTTTGAGCCTCTTACCAGCATAGTCATAGGCGTTGTGGCATTTGGTGAGCCCTTTACTGGAAGAAGCATTGTAGGAACAATTATAATAATCGGTGCAGTGGTGTATATTTCCTTTGCTGAGAGGAATATCTCGAGTGATGTAGACAGAGTAGAGGAGATGCAATAAATCTTTATATATTAATGAAGATGTTGTATAATAAGTGGATAATAATCTTTATAGCTTAGGAAAGTTAAAAGTGCATGTTACCTTGAAACATTG
>JAUVAG010000066.1 GCA_030591825.1 Dethiosulfatibacter sp. | reverse complement strand
TGATTTTTCAACAAGTTCTTCTGCAGCTTCATATCCATTGAGTAAAGCCTTAAGTTTCTGCCTTCTATCCACATTACCTACTTTTACAGTTATAAGATGTCCCGGTATATCTGTTCCTTCATCAATTTCTTCAGCCAATGCTCTTATAATATTTGGGTCGTCAATATTGGTCATGTTCCCAAGATAAGTTGCACATACATCCGCAACTGAAGCCTTACGGCCAAGTGCAACTGCCTTTGTGGCAATCCCTTTTGTGAAGCTTCTTCCACCCAGTCCGCTTGTACATATACCCTCAATTTTCATTTCGGGAGTTATTTCAATCCTAAGTCCTGAAGACAAGTCATCAATTGGAATTCCAACTATGAATGGTTTGCCTGTCATATCTTTAAGTGCAATATCTCCACCATTGTTTACAATGACTCTTTCCCCTCCATATTTCAAAGACTGCTCAAGAGCATATTCGGAGAAAGAACCTGCTACTGCAGCCAGGGGACTGAAAGAATTGTCCCCTAAAAGATTTACTGCAGCTATCATTTTGTTCATAATAAGAGGATATTCATCTGAAATTCCATAATTCTCATGGGATTTGATTATTTTCATATATTCAAGCATTCTGTCAAACTGATCAACCAGGTCACTTGCAACTTTTTCAGCAATTATCAACTGGCCCTTACCATTGGTTCTTATATCAAGAACCATCTGAATAGGACCGTAGTCTAAAAAGGTTCTGTTTTCATCAAGGATTTGAAGCATAATTCTATAGTCCCAGTTCTTTGAGTATTTCTTTTTTACTTCTTATGCTGGCAACATGGCCGCCAAGCTCTTCATATTTTTCTCTAGTCATTGTATATTCAACAGGTGCAACAGTTGCAGGTGTTGGTACCCAAGTTGTAGCGTCTTCAACCATTTTTGCTACATCAACCATAAAGTTGATTCCTCCACCTGGAAGAATAAATGCAGGTGCTCCGCCGACAGTCATATATACATCTTCATTGTGAACTGCATCGGAAAGCTTTTTAGGGAAGTTTACAACTCCAGCTCTTGCACTACCACCAGTTCCTCCTGTATAGATTATAGAAGTCTTTGATACTTCACAAGTATTCTTAATAAGGTTTACAGCATCCATAGCTTCCTGACTCATGTCAACTGATTCAACTGTTCCATCCGCCTTCACAACGAACATAGCAGCTTTTTGTCCAGTAGTTTCAGTTACAAGTATTTTCATACCTTCTTTGGCAAGGTTCATGTCTACAGAAATTATAGCATCCTTTGGATCCATAACTTCAGTACCACCCCAACCGTGGCCGTGTACTCCAAAGTATCTTCCAACAGTAGATTTGGTTCCAAAAGGAACAACTCCGCTGTATTTCATTCCAACATCAGATCCTGCCATATGCTCTGACAAAAGTCCTATTACATGATAGTCAAGTATTACCGCTTCATCAACAACTTCGGAAAGTCTCTTTGCAAACATGCCTATAGTAGCACTTCCACAACCAACTCTCATAAGCTTCTCTTCCTGTCCGTCAATTATTGGAGCAAATCCTTGTTGAATTTCAAGTTTACTTCCTTTATCAACCTTAAGAGTTACTCTTCTTCCATTTGCAAGGTCTACAATTGTCTTTGCAACAATAAATCCATCATTTCCGTTACTTAGAAGATTTGCTCCACCTATAGTAAGCATTTTAGAACCATATTCTTCAGTAGTAATCATTCCAACAAGCTTTCCATCTCTCTTGATTTTTGCCCCTTCTTCACCAATATGAAGATTGGTATCAAGCTTAACCTTTACACCACTGTAGCTTAGAGGTGCTTCAGTTACAACAGTTACAACATCTACGCCTGCTACCTTTTCCTGTACTATATATGGTGCAGGCCTGCAGCAAGGATAGTTTGTTCCAGCTCCAACAGCAGTTATCAAAGGCTTGTATGGAAGGTTTCTAGTTCCCGGCTCGCTTGTTATTGCTTCTACAACAAGCTTTCTGTTTCTTTCAAGTGTTCCGTTGTTGTTTGTATATCTTTTGCAAGCACCAGTCTGACCCATAGGTACTGAACACCTTACAGGACAGTGAGTGCATGTTTCATTTGCACTGTCTTTTTCTCCAACAGTCTTTTCTATTGCATCTACAGGACATACCCTTACGCAGATTCCACAACTTACACAAGCATCATTTGTTGCAGCTTTTTTATCTGTTACTTTTATAGCATCAAGGGGACAATTCTTTTCACAAAGCTTACAACCTATACATTTATCCAAATTAATATTTATCATCTATTCACTCCTAATTTATACTATAGACGGCTTTCTAGTTGCCGGAGGTGTATTTCTACTTTTCTTCACTACCACTTTTCCATCAACAATAACAAATGCAATACCTGGAAGATCTCCAACTTCAAATGCTTCTAAAGCGTCTTTTCCTGCAGAACCCATAGGTGCATCCATTATTACGAAGTCAGCTTCTCTTCCTACTTCAATCTTTCCTCTGTTAAGCTTAAACTTATCAGCATTGTTTCCAGTTCCTATACAGATTGCTTCAGCAGCTGAAATCCCATCACAACATGATGCAAGATATGACATTGTTCTTATCTGGCTTAAAGGTATAACACCAGTTCCAGAAGGAGCATCAGTTCCCATTAGCATTCTGTTTAATTGACCTTTTTTCGAAAGTTTTTCTGCTACATATTTAAGTATTCTAAAGTTTCCACACTGAATAACCTCAAGGCTCAATTCAGTTTCATCTATCAACTTGTCAACTTCATCTAAAGGTATAGAAGTTGGTCCACCATTTATATGCGAAACTACATCGGGATCTGTTGCTATTACATCATCTGCAGATATTGAGCTACTTCCAGGTATGCTTGTTCCACCTGTGTGCATCATTACAGTCATTCCATTTTCTTTTGCCCATTTTACCATAGGAGCTGCATCTTCAGGTTTCTTAACAGTTCCAAGTCCTACTTCACCAACTATATCTACTCCTTCAGCAGCAAGTTCTTTGAAGTCCTCCTCAATTAATCCTTGTTCAAGAATAAGTGAACCACCGTGGAATTTAGCTCCACCTGGTCTAAAATTCATTGAACTTTTCTTGCCGAGAATAGCAAGAGCTTTTGTACCCGATCTATCCTTAGGTCTTCCAGGAGTATGAGGCTCTCCTGCAGATAAAAATGTTGTTATTCCACCATGAACAGAGCTTTCCATGAATCCAAGAATGCTTTGTCTAGGAGAAAAGTCTCCCAAAACAGGGTGAACATGTGTATCTACTATTCCAGGAGTAAGTGTGGTACCGTTTGCATCGATTACGCTGTCGGCAGTATACTTCTTCTCAAGTTCTGCTCCACCTACTTCTTTAATAATGCCATCTACTACTACTACTGTGATTGCATCCAACAGAGGATTTTTAAGATCTCCTGATATCATTGTTCCAACATTTTTTATAATTAATACTGACATAAAAACCTCCAAATATTTTTTTAAAAACAAAGCTACTACGTCGTGCCATCCGCGTTAATCGCATAACACCAACACTTACAATATTGTGAATATTTTAACTTTCTTTGGCTATAAGAAAGCATCCCCTCATATTTTAATCCTATTTGTTCTCTATTGCTGAATAAATATTAACCTTAACTGTTCTGCAGTAGATTGGATAATATTGATATGAATATTCAAATCAAATATTAGATATATAATCAGGGATACTAAAAATTAATTACTTAATAAATTTCAATCCCATTTCATTGTATTCTTCAAGTCCAATAAGCTTGTTGAAATCCGGGAATTCAATCATTTCATTCATCATTCCTTCAGTTGTATCTTTTTCCATAAGTTCCTTCATAAGTTTCTGCATCATGAATGCTGTAACATATGTAGACGCTGTTGGCCAGATTACAAGATCGTATCCTAATCCTTGAAGCTTAGCATTAGTGAATACTGGAGTTCTTCCACCTTCTACCATGTTTGCAAGTGTTGGTGCCTTAATTTCCTTGTTAAGTATTTCCATTTCTTCTTCTGCTTCCAAAGACTCAAGGAATATTATGTCTGCACCAGCAGCCTCATAAGCCTTAACTCTCTTAAGTGCTTCTTCGAAACCAAGGTTTGTTCTTGCATCTGTTCTTGCTATTATAAGCATGCTCTCGTCAGTTCTTGCTTCTATTGCAGCTTCTATCTTTCCAACCATTTCTTCCATAGGAACAACTTCTCTTCCAAGCATGTGTCCACATCTCTTAGGTGCAACCTGGTCTTCAAGTTGTATTGCTGCAACTCCAGCCTTCTCATAAAGCTCTACAGTTCTCATTACACTAAGTGCATTTCCAAATCCTGTATCTGCATCAGCTATTACAGGAACTTTTACAGCACTAACAAACTTTGCAGCTCTGTCAACCATTTCTGTAAGTGTCAAAAGACCTACATCAGGCTTTCCAAGTGCACTTGCAGCCTGTCCGTATCCTGTCATATATACAGCCTTAAATCCAGCTTGCTCTATAACTCTTGCTGTAAGCACATCATGCGCTCCTGGTGCTACCAATATTTCCTTTGCTTCCAATGCTTTTTTCAATTTAACTCTTGCGTTCATTTATATCTCCCGTAAATTTATTATTTTTTTGCCATGAATTTTTTTCTTAGGACTTCCATGGCATAGTCCTTATCCTCTTCCATAATGTTACCTGCTGCGAAAAGCAGGTAATCCTTGTCAATTATGATCTTTGGATTTTTGGGAAGCAGTGACATGTTTCTATCTTTCAAGGCTTCTCTTATGATAGCCTTGCTTTTCTCTTCATCATTATGTGAAAATATTCCACCGACACCTATTACAAGGTCTACATTTCTCAAATCTCTTCCAATAGGCATACCTGTAATATAACCCTTGAAGGTATCCACTTCTGAAGCATACCTTCCAGCATGTCTTTTCAAGGCAACTTCCACAGCTGTTTCTGCAAGTAGGGTATCAAATATTTCTTCCTTTTCATTTAATGGAAGATAGGAAGGATTTTCTTCAACCATCTCGCAATACTCTTCAAATTCCTTTACCATTTCAGCGGTGTTAAGATTCCTTTTTTCAAGTATCAGCCTGGAATCAACTGCATCAATAATTCCTACGGCGCTTATTCTAAGTCCCAGATTTCCCTCAACGGTTCTATAGGACATCTGCTTCTCGTTTGTTACGACAAGACCTCTCTCTTCTGCGTCAAGTTCTTCCATCTGTGGAATTACGGAATGAATATCTGTTGTGGCACCGCCAAGATCAACTATTATAAGTTCACCAATTCCTTCAGTTTTGTAGGTTCCTTTCGCAAGAAGTTCTGCAGCCATGAGAACAGCTCCAGGTGTTGGTATTATCTTATCATTGGTTATTACCTGCTGAAGTGCATTAAGTCCTTCAGCCTTTGTAATCTCCTTGATAAATTCCATATGGATTGCTTCCCTGGCTTCCTTCACCCGTAATTCATGGATGGTAGGCATTATATTAGGTACCCTTATATGGTTGATGTTTCCAGCCTTGAGTATTTTGGCCACTTTTCTCTGTGCATTTAGATTGCCTGCAATTACAACCACAGCATTTGTTTCACTTGCTACAATCAGTTCAGCATTTTCAATTATTGATTTTTCATCTCCGCCATCGGTTCCTCCGGCAAGAAGTATTATATCAGGGCTAATTTCTTTTAAAACCTGAACTCTGAAATCAGCAGGGTCCTCATTTGATAAAATTTCAAGTATCTTAGATCCTGAATTCATTGCAACTTCCTTTGCAGCCTTTGCAGTAACCCTCATCATGAAGCCTATGGCCACCATTCTAAGTCCTCCTGCAGCACTGCTTGAAGACAGTACAAATTCAGCATCTATTTTCTCTTCCTCAAGACCTTCCTTCATCAAGTCAAGTCCCTTCTTAATACCTTTGTACACGTTGTCTATAGTGGTTGGCGACTGCACTGTAGCCACCAACTCACTGTTTTTGAACAATCTTTGTTTTGTATACGTACTTCCAATATCAATTATATGAAAATCGTACTTATTCATTTTATTACTCTCCTGCAGGTGTGTAGCAGAATCCATCCATTATTCTTCTTGCAGTCCTGTTTATAGACGCCTTGTCAAGAATCCAGCTACTGTCATCCTTGTGTGCTGAAACATCTATAGTTATTACTCCTGATGGATGTCCAATTTTTAATATATTTTCTTGTCCCTTGTTCTTAGCTTTCATTGCTTCATTAACAAGAGTTCCTTCGATTCTTGCTGCAGCACCTGTACATATTGTACCTGTACCTGCATAAGTCTTGTGTATTACCTGCATGAACATAAGTCTTGAAACAAAATCTGTTGCATCTTCCGATACTTTCTTCTTTGATCCAAAAGCAGTATAATCCTGTGATTCTGAAACAAATGCAACCATTGGGAATGCTGGAGCATTCTGAAGTGCATCATCCAAATCTTTAGCAGCTCCAGTTATTATTGCAGCATTTCCTCTTATTTCTTCCAAAATTCCAAGGATTCTTTCGTCCTTATCTATCTGGCTTGGTGTTTCAATTCCAGTAAGACCCAAATCCTTAGCTCTTACGAATATAACAGGATTTGCAGCATCTACAAGAGAAAATTCAATCTCGCCAATATCTGCTATAGTCATCTTGTCTACAGGATTTCCCGTAGGAAGAAGCTTTCCAGTCTTTGAACCAGCTGTATCTGAAAAGTCTATTTCAATTTT
>JAUVAG010000034.1 GCA_030591825.1 Dethiosulfatibacter sp. | reverse complement strand
TAGTGCGATAACAAGGGTTATAGAAAACGAGGGAATAGAAAAAGTTGATGAATTCCTGAAGAATTTAATGAGGTGATGATATGAAACCGGAAATATTGTTTAAACTTTCAAACAAGGAAAATTTAACCAGGGATGAAGCTTTGGAGGCAATGAACTCTATCATGAATGGGGAGTCATCACCTGTACAGACTGCTTCATTTCTTACTGCATTAAAGATGAAGGGTGAAACCGTAGATGAAATAAGTGGATGTGCCATGTCTGTAATCAACAATGCGAGCAAATTGGAATACAAGCACGAAAATCTTGTTGACTGTGTTGGTACCGGCGGAGATGGAGCAAATACCTTCAACATTTCAACTACGGCCTCCTTTATAGCGGCAGGAGCAGGTGTTAAGGTGGCAAAACACGGTAACAGATCTGTATCAAGCAAGAGCGGCTCCGCTGATGTTTTGGAAAAGCTAGGAGTATATCTCACTGATGAAAATGAAAAGATAAAGAACTGTCTTGATGAAGCAAACATAGGATTCATGTTTGCGCCGCATCACCATAAGTCTTTTAAAAACGTCATACCAGTAAGAAAGGAACTGAAGTTCAGAACAGTATTCAATATTTTGGGACCTATGGTTAATCCCGCTTCAGTGGAGAAACAAATCATGGGTGTATATGATAAGCATCTTGTGCATGTATGTGCAAATGTATTGAAGGAACTTGGAATTAAAAGAGCTATGGTAGTCCACGGTGAAGACGGTCTTGATGAGATAACACTTACAGGTAAAACCTATGTGTCGGAAATCAAGGATGACAAGGTGATTGAATATGTAATAAATCCGGAGGATTATGGATTCAAGCTATGTGAATTAAAAGATATATCAGGCGAAACGCCTGAGGTTAATGCTAATATATTAGAATCCATACTTAAGGGTGTTGATGGGTTTAAGAGAGATATTGCTATTTTAAATGCGGCGGCAGCCATATACATATCAGGAGTGGCAGATAGTTTTGAAGAAGGTTTACATAAAGCTATAATCTCTGTGGATTCTGGCATGGCCTATGAAAAACTCGAAAAAATGAGGACGGAAACTAGGAGATAGACTGATGATCTTGGATAAGATAATAGATAAAAAGATTGATAAATTAATAGAAACCAAAAAAAGCAAAAGCCTTTATGAATTGAAGATGGAAGTTGAAGGAATGGAAAAGGAAATATCATATAAATTCGAAAAAGGGTTACATAATAAAAATAGGATTGCAGTTATAGCTGAAATCAAGAAAGCTTCACCTTCGAAGGGACTTATTTCCGAAGAATTTAAGTATTTGGATTACGCAGAAATCTACAATGAAAATGCTGATGCCATATCGGTTTTAACTGAAGAGGATTTTTTTCTAGGAAAAGGAAAATATCTTACAGAAGTGAAAGAAAAGGTGGATATTCCTGTTTTGAGGAAGGACTTTATAATTGATGAATATCAGATTTATGAAGCCAAAGTTTTGAATGCTGATGCTATACTATTGATTTGCAGAATAATGGATGAGAAGAAATTGACAGAATTTATCAGTCTTGCCTACAGTCTAGGACTTGAATGTCTGGTTGAAGTACACAATGAAGCTGATGTAAAAAAGGCATTGAATTCAGGTTCGAGAATAATTGGAGTAAACAATAGAGATCTTGAAACATTTACGGTGGACCTAAAAAACACCGAAAAGCTAATTAGTCTTATGCCAGATGATATAGTGAAGGTTAGTGAAAGTGGAATAAACACCTATGAGGATATGAAATATCTTGATGGAATAGGTGTCGATGCAGTGCTTATTGGTGAAGCTTTCATGAAATCTCCTGACATGGTAGGGAAATTTAATGAATTGAGGGGATTGAAATGACAAGTATTAAAATTTGCGGTCTTAGGACCATCAACGATGTTGATATAGTCAACAGGTATTATCCGGAATATGCTGGATTTGTTCTTGCAGAGAGCAAGAGAAATGTTAGCCTCAGTCAGCTTAAAATATTTATAGAGGAACTCGACGATTCAATAACTCCTGTAGGTGTATTTGTTAATCAAAGCCCGTATTACATAGAACAATCTCTTGTATCTGGATTGAAGATTGTTCAGCTTCATGGAGATGAAAATAAAAAATATATAGATAGGCTCGATGAACTCAAAAAAAATTATGATTTCAAAATATGGAAGGTTGTAAGGATAGGGAATCAGCCCTTGGATACGGTCATGAAGCATCTGGATACATTTGACAATGTTGATGGATTTCTTCTGGATAAGTTTTCAGACAAAGCTTATGGAGGTCTTGGTGAGAAATTCAACTGGGCAGTATACAAGGATATAGGTAGTAAATATCCTGTTATACTTGCCGGAGGACTTAATGAAAATAATGTATTGGAAGGCATGGAACATATTAGTCCATGCTGTGTCGATGTAAGTTCAGGAGTTGAAACTGACGGTTCTAAGGATGGAGGAAAGATTAAGAGATTCATAGAACTTGTGAGGAGTAAAGGATAAATATTAAATTTTCAAGTTTTAGCGACAAGCTTATTGTTAGAATTGAATAATATAATATTGATTTATGCGACTAATATGTGTTATTATCAATTAGAAATAATATGACTTAAAATATATAGAAACATTCGGAGGTTGAAATGGCATTTAAATTTGAAGTAGTAACTAAATTCGGTGAATTATCTGAAAATGCAAAAGGCTGGAAAAAGGAACTTACACTTGTTAGCTGGAATGAAAGGGAACCAAAGTATGACATAAGAGAATGGGATCCGGATCATGAAAAGATGACAAAGGGAGTAACCTTTTCTGCTGAAGAACTTATACAGCTTAGAGATATATTGAACGAGCTAGAAATTGAATAATGATTTATTAAAATAACCGTTAAAAGACTGGTTATTTTTTTTATTTAAGTTTATAATGTATATATATTTAATTTTAGGAGGGTATATGGCGGGTAAAAACAAAAAACAAAGTTCAATTTTTGGAACAGTCATTTCAATATATCTGCTGTTTATGCTTTTAAATAGAGTTTTAAGAACCAATATGAACATAAAAAGCGGGAATGTCATAATTGTTATAGTGATAGGAATTATTGTAGTGACAAGGATATTGTCAATAGCGAGCAAGGCCTCAAAATCCGGGGAAGCGGATTTCAGGACGGAAAGGATGTCCAGGAAGCCTGATATAGCGGAGAAGTTCAAGGATAACTTGGATAAAAGAAAAAGTAATGTGAAATCACAAAATAAACTAAAAGACTCTGAAGAATTTATAAAAATTGATGAAACCAATCATTATGCTAAGCAATACAAAGATTTATATGAATCAGGCTTAATGACGAAGGAAGAATTAAATGATAGGATAAACAAATTAAACAAATAGATTTAGTTAATTTGATTAAATATTTTCGAAGGAGGTGTAGTAATGGCTTATAGAATCAATGAAAGCGAATGCATAGGCTGTGGAGCTTGTGAGCCTGTTTGTCCAGTATCATGCATATCTGAAGTTGAAGATTCAAAAAGAAAAATCGACGAAGATTCGTGCATAGACTGCGGTGCATGCTCAGGAGAATGTCCAGTTGAATGTATAATACAAGTATAAATTATAGGAGGATACTAAATGGAAAAGTGGGAATGCATACCCTGTGGATATATTTATGATCCAGCAGCAGGAGATGATGACGGTGGAATTGCACCGGGAGTAAAATTTGAAGATTTGCCTGATGGATGGGTTTGTCCTTTGTGTGGAGCAGGGAAGGAAGATTTTCAAAAAGTTGAATAAAAGTTGTTTTGTATAAAGTTTGAGCTGATATCTATAGATATCAGCTCATTGTTTTTAAGATAGAGTTTAATTGTATCAATTATAGTTGTTAGACTTGATAAACCTAAATTTTCTCCCTAGGTTCGTAGTGTGTATGAAGAAGTTCGTGGGCTTTCTCTCCATAAGGTTTACCCAGGTATTCTTCATAAAGCTTGATTATTTCTTTGTTTTCATGAGATTTTCTTCTCGTTTTGCCCTTGTCTTCAGCATAGATTGCTTTTTGACGTTCTTTAATAATATTCATGTCGCCGTGGTGATATGGCTGACCGCCACCACCGATACAGCCTCCAGGACATGCCATTATTTCAATGGCATGGAATTTTGATTTTCCATCCCGTATGTCTTCAAGGAGCTTTCTTGCATTTCCAAGACCATGAGCTATGCCTATTTTCAGTTCCATGTCGCCTACCATTACTGTGGCTTCACGTATACCTTCAAGACCTCTCAACTGTACGAAATCTACATTCTCAAGCTCTTCACCAGTTATCCATTCATATGCAGTTCTTATTGCAGCTTCAATAACACCACCTGTGGTACCGAATATTACTGATGCTCCGGAGCTTTCACCCATAAGCTTGTCGAAGTCGCTGTCTTCCAGATTTGGAAAATCTATTCCAGCTGATCTCATCATTCGTGCGAACTCCCTTGTAGTAATTACTATGTCGACATTTGAATCTTCGTCTTTGGTAAGTTCAGGTCTTTTTGACTCAGCTTTCTTTGCCAGACAGGGCATTACGGATACTACCGTTATATCGTGAGGATCAAGTTTTTTCTTTTCGGCATAATATGTCTTAGCTATTGCACCGAACATGATCTGAGGTGACTTGCACGTAGAAGGTATGTCAAGAAGGTCAGGGAACTGATGTTCAAAGAACTTGACCCATGCAGGGCAGCAACTAGTTAGCATAGGAAGTGTGCCGTTGTGCTGGATTCTATGAATCAGTTCAGAAGCCTCCTCCATTATTGTGAGGTCTGCACTGAAGTCGGTATCAAATACACCATCAAACCCCATTCGCCTAAGGGCGGTAGCAATTTTACCTGTGGTTATTGTACCTAGTTTCATACCGAACATTTCACCTATAGCAACCCTTACTGCAGGAGCAATCTGTACTACTACATGCTTTTCAGGATTTGCCAGGGCCGTCCATACTTGTGAGGTATTGTCAACTTCAGTTAGTGCTGCAGTTGGACATACAGCTACACACTGACCGCAGAAGGTACATGAGGTATCAGCCATGTCCATGTTGAAAGCAGGACCAACAAAGGATTCAAATCCTCTGTTTACAGCTGATAGTACATTACATGTTTGAACCTCGTTGCACATTGTTTCACATCTTCTGCACATTACACACTTGTTTGGATCCTTTATTAGTGAAAAACTGGAATTATCCTTTTCATAATTTAGCATTTCACCTTCCCATGGAATTTCACGTATACCTAGTTCTTGAGCCAATGCCTGAAGATCACACTCCAGATTTTTTGGACAACTCAGACAGTCCTTTGGATGGTTTGATAGTAATAGTTCTACAGCCATCCTCCTACCGTTCATGGCTCTTAATGAATCGGAATGTATTACCATTCCTTCATAAACCTTTTCAGCACAGGAAGGTACCAGGGTAGGTCTTCCTTCAACTTCCACAACACAGACTCTGCATGAAGCGACCTGATTCACTATTCCAAAACCTTCAAGGTTTAAGTGGCATAATGTAGGTATGTGAACACCAATCTTATTTGCAACTTCAAGTATTGTGCTTCCTTTTTCAACTTGTATTTTGTTTCCATTGAATACTATGTTTACCATTTCCATTCACCATACCTCCTTTACGGTTTTATTACTGCATCAAATTTGCAGGCATCGTAGCAAGCACCGCATTTAATGCACTTGTCCTGGTCAATGATATGTACTTCCTTGACCTTTCCTTCGATACAATCAACAGGACAGACTTTTGCGCATGCAGTACAGCCTATGCATTTTTCGGGATTTATTGAATATTTTGCAAGAGCCTTGCATTCGCCAGCTCTGCATTTTCCTTCAAGTACATGCTCGAGATATTCTTCTTTGAAATATTTCATGGTGCTCAGTACTGGATTTGGAGCAGTCTGACCCAGACCGCAAAGAGCTGTGTCCTTGATCATTCTTGCTAAAACATCCATATGTTCAAGATCGTCCATTGTTGCTTCACCATTTGTAATCTTTTGAAGTATTTCAAACATTCTTTTTGTTCCGATTCTACATGGAGTACATTTACCACAAGATTCATCCTGAGTGAAATCAAGATAAAACTTCGCAATATTTACCATGCATGTTTCATCGTCCATTACAATCATACCACCTGAACCCATCATGGATCCTATGGCCTTGAGACTTTCATAGTCAATAGGAGTATCCAAATCATCTACAGTGATTACTCCACCCGAAGGACCTCCGGTTTGTACTGCCTTGAAGCCTTTGTCGTCGACTATTCCACCACCAATGTCGAATATTATTTCCCTTAGTGTAGTACCCATAGGAACTTCAACAAGTCCAACGTTGTTTACATTTCCTGCAAGAGCAAAAACCTTGGTTCCTTTTGAGGTTTCAGTTCCAATGGAAGAAAACCACTCTGCACCCTTGAGAATTATAGGGCAGATATTTGCAAATGTTTCGACATTGTTTACAGTAGTAGGCTTGCCCAGATATCCAGATTCAGAAGGGAAGGGAGGTTTCTTTGTAGGTTCGCCCCTTGATCCTTCTACTGAATGAATTAGAGCAGTTTCTTCACCGCATACAAATGCTCCTGCACCAAGCTTAACCTTGATATCAAAAGCAAATCCTGAATCGAATATGTTTTCGCCCAGAAGACCGAAGCTTCTTGCCTGGTTTATGGCTTTTTCAAGTCTTGCTATGGCAAGGGGATACTCAGCTCTTATATAAACTATTCCATTATTTGCACCTGTTGCATATCCTCCAATTGCCATTGCTTCAATTACAGAGTGAGGATCGCCTTCAAGTATGGACCTGTCCATGAAGGCACCTGGGTCACCTTCATCAGCGTTGCATATTATATATTTTTCATCACCGGAAGATTTGTTTGTTAGCTCCCATTTAAGACCTGTAGGGAATCCGCCGCCGCCACGTCCTCGTAAACCTGCATCCTTAATCAATGTACAGACTTCTGGTGGAGACATGTCACCTAGAACTGTGCCAAGAGCCTCATAACCCCTAAAAGCTATATATTCTTCAATATCTTCCGGATCTATGAGACCACAGTTTCTAAGCGCAATTCTATATTGTTTTTTGTAAAAAGCCATTTTATCATGCTTATCCAGCTTTTTCTTTTCCTCAGGTTCTTCAAATAGAAGTCTTTCTACAAGACGTCCCTTTACTATATGTTCATTAATAATTTCTATGGCGTCATCTGGTTTTACCTGTACGTAGAATATATTGTCAGGATGAATTTTAACTATTGGACCCTGACCGCAAAAACCGAAACAACCTGTTTTGATTACAGTTATTTCCTTGTCATAACCTGCTTTTACTAGTTCATTATTTAGAGCGGTAATTAATTCTTCACTTCCTGAAGCTAGACAGCCTGTTCCTCCACAGACCATAATGTGACTTCTGATTTTGTCCATTGCACCCTCCTTATAATTATGCTTTTTCAAATGTGTTAATTATTATTGAATCATCCAGTAGTTCGTGTTTTAAAATATGCTTGTTGATAATATCTCTTGCTTTTGCATTATCAACCTTTCCGTATAGAACAGGTTCTTTTCCGGGTTCATTGACCTGAACAATGGGTTCTGAATGACAGTAACCAAGACATCCAACCTGTACAATCTTTATGTTCTTTAAATCTTGTTTGCTGATTTCGTCAAGGAGGGCTTCAAGAGTAACTCTTGCACCGGCTGCAATTCCGCAGGTAGCCATTCCTACCATCAATTCTATAGTTTCATCGGAGCCTTCACCTGTTTCTCTAAGATTGACTTTTTTCAAGGAGTTTTCCCTGATTTTTTTTAGTTCATCCAGTGATTTAATATTCAAATTAATCCTCCTCTCTAAATTCATCAAGAATGTTGTCAAGTTCTTCAACTTTGACTCAGCTATGAAAGGTAAATTTATTTATACCTGCCATTGTTATTCGAAAAATACTTTTTGAAAAGTTATCCACACCATCTCGAATTTGCGGCTGATTTTGAACGTGTTTATCAACAAGCGCTTTTTC